>NZ_FUKP01000059.1:0-29063 GCF_900163825.1 Micrococcus lylae
ACGTGCGCTCGATCCGATCCAGGGCCTGCGAGGAGCGCTCTCGTTCGGATCGAAGGCACCGTGCCACCCCAGCCCCGCCACACACGTGCGCTCGATCCGATCCAGGGCCTGCGAGGAGCGCTCTCGTTCGGATCGAAGACGCCGGGCCGTGTCTGCGGCGCCAGGCCGGTTGCGCTCGATCCGAACCAGAGCGCGCCAGGCATGCTCCGTTTCGGAACGAGGGCTTCCAGGGGGCGGAGACACGCGACTGGCCCCTGCCGGCGTGAGGCGAGGGGCCGTCGTCGGGAATCAGGCGGGGAGGCTCAGCCGCCGAAGGTCATCAGCGGGGCGCCCACGAACGGGTCCACAGCCAGCGCGATGAACAGCAGGGTCAGGTAGGAGATCGAGAGGTGGAAGACCTTCATGGCCTTGCGGTCCTCGAAGTCGCTGCGGGTCGCCTGACGCTGCAGCACGTGCGACTCCCAGACGAACCAGCCGCCCACGCCCACGGCCACCACCGTGTACACGATGCCGGCCCAGCCCAGCGGGACGAGCAGCAGCGAGCAGGCCACGGTGGCCCACGCGTAGAGGACGACCTGGTTGGAGACGTGGTGCGCGGAGGCGGTGGCGCCGAGCATCGGGACGTCGGCGGCCTGGTAGTCGCGCTTGTACTTCATGGACAGCGGCCAGTAGTGCGGCGGAGTCCACAGGAAGATCACCACGAACAGAATGATCGCGGGCCACTCGATCGTCTCGCGGACCGCGGCCCAGGCGATGAGCACCGGGAAGCACCCGGCGATGCCGCCCCACACGATGTTCTGCTCGGTGCGGCGCTTGAGGATCAGCGAGTAGACGACCACGTAGAAGAAGATCGCCGCCGCGCCCAGCAGGCCGGCGAGCCAGTTGGCGCCGACGGTGAGGATCACCAGGGACAGGACGGTGAGCACCCACGAGAACACCAGGGCCTCGCGCGGTGACACCTCACCGGTCACCAGCGGACGACGCTCGGTGCGCTTCATGATGCGGTCGATGTCCCGGTCGATGTAGCAGTTGAACGCGCCCGAGGCGCCTGCGGCCATCGCGCCGCCCACCAGGGTGGAGAGCATGACGAACACGTCCGGGAAGCCGCGCTGGGCGAAGATCATGGTCGGCAGCGTGGTCACCAGCAGCAGCTCGATGACACGCGGCTTGGTGAGCTCCCAGTAGGCGCGCGCCTTGCGCTTGAAGCCGACGGGTTCGCCGGCGACGCGGCCGGGGTGCTGCTCGGCTTCGGCGGTGCGGTCAACGGCGGTCACGGGCGACTCCACGGTGGATGACATCGACTTCTTCACGGGGGCGGGGACGGGGGCGGCCCGCTGGACGCACTACCGGAGCGCAGGCACGGTGAGTGCAGATGGGCCAACCTCCAGTGTACCGCGGATGGTGTCCGCCGGGCGGGCAGGGGGCGATCCCGCGCAGTCTCGGGCGATAGGCTTGCCGCGGCGGCGTGTCCGCACCGGCCGAGCGACCGGTGGGAGCGCCGTGGACAGAGATCGCCCGCCCGTGAGGAGTTCCGACGTGAACGAGTCCATCGCCCGCCCCGCCCTCGACCGGACCCGGCCGGCCCGCGGCCACGTCTACGGGGAGAAGGACCGGGCCGTGGTGGACACGCTGCGCGTGCTCGCCGCCGACGCCGTGGAGAAGGCCGGCCACGGCCACCCCGGCACCGCGATGTCCCTGGCCCCCGTGGCCTGGGAGATCTTCCAGAACGTCCTTCACATCGACCCGTCCGACCCGCACTGGGCCGGCCGGGACCGCTTCATCCTCTCCGCCGGCCACTCCTCGCTGACGCTGTACCTGCAGCTGTTCGCCGCCGGTGCAGGACTTGAGCTCGAGGACATCGAAGCACTGCGCACCGAGGGCTCCAAGACCCCGGGCCACCCCGAGGTCAACCACACCACCGACCACGTCGAGATGACCACCGGCCCGCTCGGCCAGGGTCTCGCCTCCGCCGTGGGCTTCGCCTACGACCAGCGTCGCGTGCGCGGCCTCCTGGACCCGGACGCTCCGGCCGGAACCTCGCCCTTCGACCACCACGTCTTCGTCGTCGCCGGCGACGGCGACATCCAGGAGGGTGTCACCTCCGAGGCGTCCTCGCTCGCCGGCACCCAGGAGCTGGGGAACCTGGTGGTCGTCTACGACGCGAACCGCATCTCCATCGAGGACGACACGGACATCGCCTTCACCGAGGACGTCGCCGCCCGCTACCGCGCCTACGGCTGGCACGTGCAGGAGGTGGACTGGACCAACGGCGCCGACGGTCACGAGGTCACCGAGTACACCGAGGACACCGCCGCCCTCCACGAGGCACTCGTCGCGGCCAAGGCCGAGACCGGCAGGCCCTCGATCATCATCCTGCGGACCGTCATCGGCTGGCCCGCCCCCACGAAGAAGAACACCGGCGGCATCCACGGCTCCAAGCTCGGCGAGGACGAGCTGCGCGCCGTCAAGGAGCAGCTCGGCTTCGACCCGGACACCATGTTCGCGGTGGACCCGGGGCTCCTCGAGCACGCCCGATCGATCGAAGAACGGTCCGCGGCCTACCGCGCGACGTGGGACCAGGCCTTCGCTGCCTGGCGTGAGGCGTGCCCGGAGAAGGCCCGGCTCTACGACCGCCTCGCCGCCGGCCGGACGCCCGAGGGCCTGGAGGACGCGCTGCCCAGGTGGGAGCCCGGCTCGAAGGAGGTCGCCACCCGTGCCGCGTCCGGAGAGGTGCTCACCGCCCTCGCCGACGTCATGCCCGAGCTCTGGGGCGGCTCCGCCGACCTCGCCGGCTCCAACAACACCACCATGAAGGGCGAGCCCTCGTTCATCCCGGCCGACAGGTCCACGAAGGCCTGGGCCGGACACCCGTACGGCCGCACCCTGCACTTCGGCATCCGCGAGTTCGCCGCCGGATGCATCGTCAACGGCATCGCCCTCGGCGGCCTCACCCGCGCCTACGCCGGCACGTTCCTCACCTTCTCCGACTATCAGCGCCCCGCGGTGCGCCTGGCGGCCCTGATGGGCGTCGGCTCCGTCTTCGTGTGGACCCATGACTCCATCGGACTGGGCGAGGACGGACCCACCCACCAGCCGGTCGAACACCTCGCCTCCCTCCGGGCCATCCCGAACCTGGACGTCGTCCGCCCGGCGGACGCGAACGAGACCGCCTGGGCCTGGCACACGGTGCTGAACCGTCCGGACCGTCCCGCCGGCCTCATCCTCTCCCGTCAGAGCCTGCCGGTCCTGCCCCGCGGCGACGGATTCGCGGAGGCCTCCGAGGTCGCTCGCGGCGCCTACGTGCTCGTGGACGGCGCCGACGCCGAGGGCAACGCCGCCGACGCCCGCGTGCTGCTGGTCGCCACCGGCTCCGAGGTGAAGCTCGCCGTTGCGGCCCGCGAACAGCTGCAGGCCGCCGGCATCCCCACCCGCGTGGTGTCCGCACCGTGCCTGGAGTGGTTCGCCGAGCAGGACGTGGAGTACCGCGCCGCCGTGCTGCCGGACGGGCCGGCCGCCCCCGTGCGCGTGTCCGTCGAGGCCGGCGTGGCCCAGCCCTGGTTCGAGCACACCGTCACCGCAGGCTCCCGAGGCGCCAGGATCAGTCTCGAGCACTACGGCGAGTCCGCCTCCGGTGAGCGCCTCTTCGAGAAGTACGGCTTCACCGCCGAGAACATCGTCTCCGTCGCGCAGGACCTGCTGGCGGAGCGGAAGGAGTCCTGAGCATGGTCGAGCAGGCAGCACAGAACCCGAACACCGCGACCCTCGCGGCCGCGGGCGTCTCAGTCTGGCTGGACGATCTGTCCCGCGCCCGCCTTGTGGACGGCTCGCTGGCGGACCTGGTGGCGACCCGGTCGGTGACCGGCGTGACCACCAACCCGGCGATCTTCCAGAAGGCCCTCGAGGACGCCGACGTCTACGCCGCGCAGCTGGACGAGCTCGCCGCGGCCGGCGCGGACGTAGACGCCGCCGTCACCGCCCTGACGACCCGCGACGTGGCCGGCGCCGCCGAGGTGCTCGCGCCCGTCCACGCCGCCACGGAGGGGGCCGACGGCTTCGTGTCCATCGAAGTCGACCCCCGGCTGGCCCGGGACACCTCCGGCACCATCCGCCAGGCGCGCGAGCTCGCCGAGAGGATCGGGCGGCAGAACGTCATGATCAAGATCCCCGCGACCGTGGAGGGTCTGCCGGCCGTCACCGCCGTGCTGGCCGAGGGCATCAGCGTCAACGTCACGCTGATCTTCTCGCTGCCACGCTACCGAGAGGTCGTCAACGCCTGGATGTCAGGACTCGAGCAGGCGCGCTCCCGGGGCCGGGACCTGTCCCGGATCCACTCGGTGGCCTCGTTCTTCGTCTCCCGCGTGGACACGGAGGTGGACCGCCGCCTCGAGCAGATCGGCGGCGACGCCGTGCGGCTCAAGGGCGGGGCCGGGGTGGCGAACGCCCGCCTGGCGTACCGCATCTTCGACGAGTCCCTGCAGACCGAGCGCTGGCGCCTCCTCGAGGCCGCCGGCGCCCCGGTGCAGCGCCCGCTCTGGGCCTCGACCGGTGTGAAGGACCCCGCGCTGCCGGACACGCTCTACGTCACCGAGCTCGTCGCCGAGCGCTGCGTGAACACCATGCCCGCGGCCACCCTGGAGGCCGTCGCCGACCACGGTGAGATCGTCCCGGCGGTCATCCCCGGCGGCTACGCCGACGCCGACGCCCACCTCGACGCGATCGGCCACGCCGGGGTCTCCTATCGTGAGGTCGTGGACGTCCTCGAGGCCGAGGGCCTGGAGAAGTTCGAGACCGCCTGGGAACAGCTCCTGGACTCCGTGTCCGAGGGCCTGGCCTCCCGCCGCACCCGCTGACCGCCCACCGCCCGCACCGACTCGCCACGCGCACCGCGCAACCAGAAGGAGCACGCCATGAGCACCCTCGGACTGAGCGCCACCGGCGCCGCACTCGACGCCGTCGACCGTCACGTCCCCACCCTCGTCGAGGAGCGCTTCGCCTCCCGCCTCGCCGCAGAGGACCCGACGCTCTGGGGGCCGGCCGCCGAGGAGGAGTCCTCGAAGCGTCTGGGCTGGATCGATGCGGTCGCCCGTTCCCGTCCGCTGCTGCCGCAGATCTCCGAGCTGGCGGAGACGCTGCGCGGCGAGGGCGTGGACCGGGTCGTCCTCGCCGGCATGGGCGGCTCGTCCCTGGCCCCGGAGGTCATCGCCGGCACCGCCGGCAAGGAGCTCACCGTGCTGGACTCCACCGACCCGGACCAGGTGCGCGCGGCACTGACCGACCTGGACCGCACCGTCCTGGTGGTCTCCTCCAAGTCCGGCTCCACAGTGGAGACCGACTCCCAGCGCCGCATCATGGCCGAGGCGTTCACCGCCGCGGGCATCGACGCGGCCTCCCGGATCGTCGTGGTCACCGACCCGGGCTCGCCGCTCGAGCAGACCGCCGTGGAGGCCGGCTACCGGGCTGTCTTCACGGCCGATCCGACCGTCGGCGGACGCTACTCCGCGCTCACCGCCTTCGGCCTCGTCCCGGCCGGGCTCGCCGGGGTGGACGTCGAGACCCTGCTTGACGACGCCGAATCCGTGCTCGACCTGCTCACCGAGGACGACGCGGACAACCCGGGCCTGCAGCTCGGCGCCGCGCTCGGCGGCACCCTGCCGCTGAGGGACAAGCTGATCGTCTCGGACGCCGGTTCGGGCATCGTCGGCTTCGGCGACTGGGCCGAGCAGCTCATCGCCGAGTCCACGGGCAAGCAGGGCGTGGGCCTGGTGCCGGTCGTCGTCGACGACGGCGCCCCTGAGACCTCGTCTGACGCCGCGGACCTGCTCCAGGTGGTCCTCTCCGGAGACCTGGACGGCGTCGCCGCCCCGGCCCACGGCGTGGTCGTCTCCGGCTCGCTCGGCGCCCTGCTGCTCGTCTTCGAGGTGGCCACCGCCGTCGCCGGCCGACTGCTGGGCATCAACCCGTTCGACCAGCCGGACGTGGAGGCCGCCAAGGCCGCCGCCCGTGAGCTGCTGGACTCCCCCGTCGTCGCCGAGGAGCGCGGCGACGAGGTGGAGGGCATCGCCGTCTCCGGCCTGCCCGCCGACGCCGACGCCGGCTCGCTCACGGACGTCCTGCGCTCCACCCTGGCCCTGCTGCCCGAGGACGGCTACCTGACCGTCCAGGCCTACATGGACCGCCACGCCGACGCCGATCTGGAGGCCCTGCGCCCGGTCCTGGCGCAGGCCTCCGGCCGTCCGGTCACCTTCGGCTGGGGCCCCCGCTTCCTCCATTCGACCGGCCAGCTGCACAAGGGCGGCAGGCCGAACGCCGTGGTGCTCCAGCTGACCGCCGATCCCGCCGCAGACCTCGAGGTCCCGGAGCGTCCGTTCACCCTCGGCCGTCTCATCGCCGCCCAGGCCTCGGGCGACGCCGCCGTGCTCGCCGACCACGGCCTGCCGGTGGTCCGCCTGCACCTGACCGACCGCACCGCGGGCATCGCCGCCCTGCGCACCGCCGCAGATGCGCTCTGAGCCCTCCCGCGCGCAGCGCTGGGCCACCGTGTCCAACCCGCTCCGCGACCCGCTGGACCGCCGGCTGACCCGCATCGCGGGTCCGTCATCCCTCGTGCTCTTCGGCGTCACGGGCGACCTGGCCCGCAAGAAGCTGCTCCCGGCGATGTACGACCTCGCCGGCCGGGGCCTGCTGCCCCCGGGGTTCTCGCTGGTCGGCTTCGGCCGCCGTGAGTGGTCCGACGCGGACTTCGCCGAGTACGTGCGCGCCGCCGTGGAGGCCGGGGCCCGCACGCCGTTCAACGAGACCGTCTGGCAGCAGTTCTCCGGCGGCCTGCGGTTCATCTCCGGCGCCTTCGACGACGACGCGGCCTACGAGCGTCTCGTGGAGGTCCTGACGGAGCTGGAGTCCTCGCGCGGCACCCGGGCCAACACGGCGTTCTACCTCTCCATCCCTCCGAGCTGGTTCGAGGAGGTCTGCCGCCAGCTGGCGGAGGTCGGCCTGGCAGAGGACTCCGGGGACCGGGACGCCGCCTGGCGTCGGGTGGTGATCGAGAAGCCCTTCGGCCATGACCTGGACAGCGCCCGCGAGTTGAACGAGGTCATCGAGCGCGTGTTCCCGCCCGAGTCAGTGTTCCGCATCGACCACTACCTCGGCAAGGAGACGGTCCAGAACATCCTCGCCTTCCGCTTCGCGAACCGGATCTTCGAGCCGCTCTGGTCCGCCGAGCACGTGGACCACGTGCAGATCACGATGGCCGAGGACATCGGCATCGGCGGCCGCGCCTCCTACTACGACGGCGTCGGCGCCGCCCGCGACGTCATCCAGAACCATCTGCTGCAGCTGCTCGCCCTGACTGCCATGGAGGAGCCCCTCTCCTTCGACGCGGACCACCTGCGGGCCGAGAAGGAGAAAATCCTCGCCGCGGTCGAGGTGCCCTCCGATCCGCGGGAGATCGAGGCCGCCTCGGCACGCGGCCAGTACACCTCCGGCTGGCAGGGCGGCGAGCAGGTCACCGGCTTCCTGGACGAGGAGGGCTTCAACCCCGCATCGACCACCGAGACCTACGCCGCCCTCAAGGTCGGCATCCGGACCCGCCGCTGGCAGGGCGTGCCGTTCTACCTGCGCGCCGGCAAACGCCTGGGGCGCCGCGTCACCGAGATCGCCGTGGTCTTCAAGCAGCCGCCGCACCTGCTGTTCCCCGTGCGCCCGGGTGACGAGTTCGGCCAGAACGTCGTGGTGATCCGCGTGCAGCCGGACGAGGGCGTGACCCTGCGATTCGCCTCCAAGGTGCCCGGCACCCAGTCCGAGGTCCGTGACGTGACCATGGACTTCGGCTACGGCCACGCCTTCACCGAGGACTCGCCGGAGGCCTACGAGCGGCTGATCCTGGACGTCCTGCTGGGCGAGCCGCCGCTGTTCCCCCGCCAGGCCGAGGTGGAGCTGTCCTGGCGCATCGTGGACCCCTTCGTGAAGCACTGGGAATCGATGCCCGGCCAGCCCGAGCCCTACGACCCCGGCTCCTGGGGGCCGCCCTCGGCACACGACCTGCTCATCCGCGACGGCCGGCAATGGAGGCGCCCGTGAAGATCCGCATGGAGGACACCACCACCTCGGAGGTGGCCAAGCGCATCACCCGGCTGCGCGAGGCCGGCGGGGTGGTCACCCTCGGCCGCGTGCTGACCCTCGTGATCAGCACGGATCTCGACGGCGTGGAGAAGGCGCTCGATGCCGCGAACGCCGCGTCCCTCGAACACCCCTGCCGCATCATCGTGCTGGCCCTCGGCGACCGCACCGCGCAGAACCGGCTCGACGCCGAGATCCGCGTCGGCGGGGACGCCGGCGCCTCGGACGTGGTGGTGCTGGCGTGCCACGGCGCCAATGCAGAGCCGACCGAGGCCCTCGTCTCCGCCCTGCTGCTGCCGGACGCGCCGATCGTGGTCTGGTGGCCGGGGGTCGCTCCGCACGTGCCCTCCGAGACCCCGCTGGGCCGGCTGGCGCACCGCCGCATCACGGACACCGCCGCGTCCCCCTATGCCGAACGCGCCCTCTGGGCCCGCCGAGACGGCCATCGGGCCGGGGACACCGACCTGGCGTGGACCCGCCTCACCCTGTGGCGGAACCAGCTCGCCGCGATCCTGGACGACCAGGATCCGCGCGAGATCCGGTCAGTCACCGTGGACGGCGCCCCGGACTCCCCCTCGACGCTGCTGCTGGCCGCCTGGCTCACCCAGGCGCTGCGGGTCCCGGTGACCATCGCCCACACGAAGCGCGGCCACGGCATCCGCGCCGTCCGCCTGCGCCGCCACCGCGGTGACATCGTGCTCTCGCGTTCACAGTCCGCGGTGGCCAGGCTCTACCAGGCCGGCCGTCCCGTGCAGCGCATCTCTCTGCCCCGCCGCACCGACCAGGACTGCCTGGCCGAGGAGCTACGCCGCCTGGACCCGGACGAGATCCTGGGCCGGGTCCTCTCGGAAGGCCTGCCCCGGACCGATCTGGAGGCTGTGCAGGCCAGTGAGCGCTGACAGACGCGAAGGCCCCCTCCGTGCGCGGCGAGAGCGCCGGGCACGGAGGGGGCCGTCGTCGAGGTCCTTCGGTCAGAACTCCACGTTGAGGCGGGCGATTAGTCCGATCAGGACGATCATCACCGCCCAGAGCACCGCGGTCGTCACGGTGACGCGCGCCAGCAGCTTCTGCGAGGCCCCCGAGGCGGACATCGAGGAGGACACACCGCCGCCGAACATGTCGGAGACGCCGCCGCCGCGGCCCTTGTGCAGCAGCACCAGCAGGATCAGCAGGACGCTGGACAGCGCCACCAGGACCTGCAGGATCACCATCAGGATGTCCACGGATCACTCCTCGTGAGAGGGCGGAGGGACCACATCCGGCCCCTGCGCCGTGATGTTCTCGGCTCGGGAATCCCGCCTGCTCAGGAGGCGGAGTCGAACTGGACGATCCTAACAAACTCGTCCGCGTCGAGGCTGGCACCGCCGACCAGCGCGCCGTCCACGTCCGGCTGCGCGAGCAGCTCGGGCGCGGAGGCCGCCTTGACGGAGCCGCCGTAGAGGATGCGGACCGACGCGGCGGTCTCCTCCCCGGCGAGGCGCTCGAGCTCGGCACGCAGGGCGGCGCACATCTGCTGGGCGTCGTCGGCGCCGGCGACCTCGCCGGTGCCGATGGCCCACACCGGCTCGTAGGCCACCACGACCCGGCCGATCTGCTCGGCGGACAGCCCGTCCAGGGCCGCCGTCAGCTGGGCCACGGTGTGGTCCACGTGCCGGCCTGCCTGGCGGACCTCCAGGCCCTCGCCGACGCAGAGCACCGGCACCAGGCCGTGCTCGAGCGCGGCGGCCACCTTGGAGGCCACCACGGCGTCGTCCTCAGCGTGGATCTCGCGTCGCTCCGAGTGCCCCACGATCACGTAGGTGCAGTCCAGCCTGGCGAGGAAGGCGCCGGAGACGTCGCCGGTGTAGGCGCCGGAGGCGTGCGGGGACAGGTCCTGGCCGCCGTAGGCGAGCTCGAGGCGGTCGCCCTTGACGAGGGTCTGGACGCTGCGCAGGTCGGTGAACGGCGGGAAGACCGCCACCTCCACCCGGTCCTGGTCGTGGCCGGCGTCCTTCAGGCCCCAGGCGACCTTCTGGACGAGGTCCACGGCCTGCATGTGGTCCAGGTTCATCTTCCAGTTGCCCGCGATCAGCGGGATGCGCGCAGTCTGCTCTGCCATGGCTCAGGCCTTCCCGCCGGACAGGGCCGACACGCCCGGCAGCTCCTTGCCCTCGAGGTACTCCAGGGAGGCGCCGCCGCCGGTGGAGATGTGGCCGAACTGGCCGTCCTCGAAGCCCAGGGTGCGCACGGCCGCGGCCGAGTCGCCGCCGCCGACCACGGACAGGCCGCCGGCCGCCGTGGCCTCGGTGAGACCCTGGGCCACGGCGCGGGTGCCCTCGGCGAAGGCCGGGAACTCGAACACGCCCATCGGACCGTTCCAGAACACGGTCTTGGCGCCGGCGACCTCGGCGGCATAGGCCTGGGCGGTCGCGGGGCCGATGTCCAGGCCCATGGCCTTGTCGCCGTGAGTCCCGGAGGCCAGGGCGTCCACCGGGAGGACCTCGTGCTCGGCGTCCTTGGCGAAGCCGGAGGCCATCACGATGTCGGTGGGCAGCACGATGGTGGCCGCGCCCTTGCCGGAGCGCTCCAGGTAGCCCTTGACGGTGTCCAGCTGGTCCTCCTCGAGCAGGGAGGAGCCGACCTCATGCCCCTGGGCCTTGAGGAAGGTGAAGAGCATCCCGCCCCCGATGAGCAGGGTGTCCGCCTTCTCCAGCAGGTTGTCGATCACGGCGAGCTTGTCCGACACCTTCGACCCGCCCAGGACCACCACGTACGGGCGCTCCGGGGACTCGGTGAGACGGGTGAGGACCTCCAGCTCGGTCGCCACGAGCGGGCCCTGGTAGGCCGGCAGCAGGGAGGCGATGTCCGCCACGGAGGCGTGGGCTCGGTGCACGGCGCCGAAGGCGTCGCCCACGTAGGCGCCGTCCGCGCCGGCGAGGGCGGCCATCTCCTTCGCGAGCTCCTGCCGCTCGGCTGCATCCTTGGAGGTCTCGCGGGCGTCGAAGCGCACGTTCTCCACCAAGAGGACCTCGCCCTCGGCCAGGGCTGCGGCCTTCTGCCGGGCGGAGGAGCCCGTGACGTCGTCGGCCAGGGCGACCTCGGCGCGGAGCAGCTCGCTCATGCGGGCGGCCACCGGGGCGAGGGAGAACGTCGGATCCGGCTCGCCCTTGGGGCGGCCGAGGTGGGCCATGACGATCACCTTGGCGCCGGCGTCGGCGAGCTCCTTGATGGCCGGCAGGGACGCACGGATGCGGCCGTCGTCGGTGACGGTCGAGCCGTCCAGCGGCACGTTCAGATCGGACCGGATGAGCACGGTGCGTCCGCGCACTCCCGCGGAGAGCAGGTCGTTCAGGGTCTGGGCGGTCATCGGGCGTCCTCCTTGGCGCGACGGGAACCGGGATGGGGTCGTGAGGGGGCACACGCGCGCTCGTCGGCGACGGTGCCGTCAGGTCGAGTCTAGGCAACGGCCCGCACCGACGTGCGGTCGGTGCGGGCCGTGGCTGTCACTGCCGCTCTCAGAGGGTGGCGGCGATGTGCGAGGTGAGGTCGAGCAGCTGGCAGGTGTAGCCGTACTCGTTGTCGTACCAGCCGATGATCTTGACGGTCTGGCCGATCGACTTGGTCAGCGGGGCGTCGAAGGTGCAGGCGGCCTCGGTGGTGACGATGTCCGAGGAGACGATCGGGTCCTCGGAGTACACCAGGCGGCCCTTCATCTTCTCGCTCTCGGCGGCCTTCTTGAAGGCGGCGTTGACCTCGTCGACGTCCACGTGGCGGGTCAGCTCGACGGTGAGGTCGGTGGCGGAGCCGGTGATGGTCGGCACGCGCATGGCGAAGCCGTCCAGCTTGCCCTCGAGCTCCGGGATGACCGCGCCGATCGCCTTGGCTGCACCGGTGGAGGTCGGCACCATGTTCTGCGCGGCGGCGCGGGCACGGCGGCGGTCCTTCTTGTGGACGTTGTCGTGCAGGTTCTGGTCGCCGGTGTAGGCGTGGATGGTGGTCATGATGCCGTCGACGATGCCGAACTCGTCGTTCAGCACCTTCACCATCGGGGCCAGGCAGTTGGTGGTGCAGGAGGCGTTGGAGACGATGTGCATGGTCTGCGGGTCATACTTGTCCTCATTCACGCCCATGACGAAGGTGCCGTCCACGTCCTTGCCCGGGGCGGAGATGACGACCTTCTTGGCGCCGGCGTCCAGGTGGGCCTTGGCCTTCTCGCCGGAGGTGAAGATGCCGGTGCAGTCGATCACGATCTCGACCCCCAGCTCGCCCCACGGCAGCGCAGACGGGTCCGGTTCGGCGAACATCTTGACGGTCCGGCCGTTGACGACCAGGCCGTCGTCGGCCAGCTCGAGCTCCCCCGGGAAGGTGCCGAGGATGGTGTCGTACTTGGTCAGGTAGAACAGGTCCTCATTGTCGGCCAGATCGTTGATGGCCACGAGCTCGAGGTCGGGAGTGCGGTCCAGGATGACGCGGAGGGCGTTGCGTCCGATGCGTCCGAATCCGTTGATGGCGATCTTGGTCATGCGTGCCTCTGTTCCTCGCGCCCTCGGACGGGCGCATGCTGGTTGTTGACGGTGGGGACGGACGTGGGGCTGCGCCGGCGGGCGGCGCCGGGTGCGGGTCCGCCCGGACCCCGGGGCGGTGGCATGCCCCGGGGTCGCGAGCGGTGCGTCGGATCAGGCCGGCAGGACCAGGCCCGAGGCGCCGTTGCGGGCCGCCTCGAAGCGGGCCTGCACGTCCTCCCAGTTCACGATGTTCCAGACGGCCTTGACGTAGTCGGCCTTCACGTTCTGGTAGTCGAGGTAGAAGGCGTGCTCCCACATGTCCAGCTGGAACAGCGGGATGGTGGCCACCGGCACGCCGTTCTGCTGGTCGTAGAACTGCTCGATGACCAGGTTGCCGCCGACCGGCTCGTAGGCCAGGACGGCCCAGCCGGAGCCCTGGATGCCGAGGGCCGCGGCGGTGAAGTGCGCCTGGAACTTCTCGAAGGACCCGAAGTACTCGTCGATCGCGGCGGCGAGCTCACCGGTCGGCTTGTCGCCGCCGTCCGGGGAGAGGTTCTTCCAGAAGATCGAGTGGTTGGTGTGGCCGCCCAGGTTGAAGGCGAGGTCCTTCGACAGCTGGTTGATCGCGCCGAAGTCCTCGGCCTCGCGGGCGGCGGCCAGCTTCTCGAGGGCGGTGTTGGCACCCTTCACGTAGGTGGCGTGGTGCTTGGAGTGGTGCAGCTCCATGATGCGCGCAGAGATGTGCGGCTCCAGGGCGGCGTAGTCGTAGTCCAGCTCCGGCAGGGTGAATTCAGCCATGAGTCCTCCTCGGTTGTGTACGGTCCGATGCCGCCGTCCGGGACGCGTGCCCGGGCGCCTGCGGCATCCCTTCCGCCTCCATCCTTGTACGCCTCGGCCGTGCACGCCAGCCTCGGTCGGCGGGCGTGCACGGCTTCCGCGCACCGCGAACGGCAGGCGGTCAGTCGTGAAGTGCGGTGTCCTCGTCCAGGACGTCCTCGAGCTCCGGCACGACGGCCTCGGCGGTGCCCGGGATGCCCTGCTCGGCCGCCCGCTTGTCCGCGGTGGCGAGCAGGCGGCGGATGCGGCCGGCGATGGCGTCCTTGGTCATCGGCGGGTCGGCGAGCCGGCCCAGCTCGTCGAGCGAGGCCTGCTTGTGCTGGATGCGCAGCATGCCGGCGTAGCGCAGGTGCTCCGGCGCGTCCTCGCCCAGGATCTCCAGGGCCCGCTGCACGCGCGCCCCGGCGGCCACCGCCGCCTGGGCGGAACGGCGCAGGTTGGCATCGTCGAAGTTGGCGAGGCGGTTCGCGGTGGCGCGCACCTCCTTGCGGGTGCGGCGCTCCTGCCACTTCTGTGCGGTCTGCCCCGCACCGACGCGGGCGAGCAGGGAGGCGATGGCCTCGCCGTCGCGGACCACCACGCGGTCGGCTTGACGCACCTCGCGGGCCTTGGCCGCCACACCGAGCCGGCGGGCCGCGCCGACCAGCGCGAGGGCGGCCTCCGACCCGGGACAGGTGACCTCGAGGCTGGCGGAGCGTCCCGGCTCGGTGAGCGAGCCGTGGGCGAGCAGGGTCCCGCGCCAGACGGCAGCGGTGTCCGCGAGAGACCCGTTGACCAGGGCGGAGGGCAGTCCGCGGACGGGGCGGCCGCGCTGATCGAGCAGTCCGGTCTGGCGGGCCAGTGCCTCGCCGTCCTCCACCACGCGGATGACGTAGCGCTGGCCGCGGCGCAGGTTGCCGCCGGAGACGACCACGACCTCGGTCGCGTAGCCGAACAGCTCGACGATCAACTGGCGCAGGCGGCGAGCGGTGGCGCCGTGATCGAGCTCGGCCTCCACCACGATGCGGCCGGAGATGATGTGCAGTCCCCCGGCGAAGCGCAGCAGCGCGGCGACCTCGGCCCGACGCTCCGACGTGGTCGTCACCGGCACGCGCGCCAGCTCGTCCTTCAGGTCGGTGGTCAGGGCCATGCGGGGTCGTCTCCTTCAGGGCTCGTGTCGGGGCGGGCGGCGTCACCGGCGCAGCGGATCCGGTGCATGGCCTCCTCGAAGGCCACGGCGAGCAGCAGCGGGTCGTGGACGGCCCGGTCGCGGCCTCGGGACACTTTACTAAACAGGGTCTGGGCGCCCATCTCGGCGGCCACGGCCTCGAAGTCCTCGCGATCCCGCACGGAGCGCGGGCAGGCCAGGATCGCGTCGAACGAGAGCTCCGGCGCATAGGAGCGGATCACACGCAGCTGGTCCGCATGCGTCATGCCGGTGGTCTCCTGTGTTCCGGTGTGCAGGTTGGTGACGAACACCTTCTTCGCCGCGGAGGCGGTGAGCGCCTCCCGCATGGCCGGCATGAGCAGGTGGGGCAGCACCGAGGTGTACAGGGAGCCCGGTCCCAGCACCAGGAGATCCGCCTCGGCGATGGCAGTCAGGGCCTCAGCGGTCGGGTCTGCGTCCTCCGGGGTCAGACGCACGCCCAGCACCTGGCCTGTGCGCGCAGCCTCTGCGAGGGAGACCTGGCCCTCCACCTGCTGCCGACGCAGAGACCCGTTCGCCTCGGTCAGGACCGTACCCGCGATGGTCAGCGGAGTGCGGGAGGCCGGCAGCACACGTCCCTCGGCCCGGAGCAGCGCTCCGGCCCAGAGCAGACCGTCCACCGGGTCGCCGAGCAGCTCCCAGAGCGCCACGATCAGCAGGTTGCCGAGGGCGTGGTTCTCGAGCGTGGCCTCCTCGGCGGGCACCTTGGTCGCACGGAATCGGTGCTGCATCGCGGCCGCCCAGGTGCGTCCCCAGTCGTTGTCGTCGCAGAGGGCGGCCAGCGCCATGCGCAGGTCACCCGGAGGCAGGACGTCCATCTCGCGGCGAATGGTGCCCGACGAGCCGCCGTCGTCGGCCACGGTGACCACCGCGGTCAGGTCCCCGGCCACGTGGCGCAGGGCCCGCAGAGAGGCCGACAGCCCGTGACCGCCGCCGAGGGCGACGACGTTCGGACCGGAGGCCCCGCGAGACTCCCCGACGCCACGGGCCGGCGCGGGCGGCTGTCCCTCCACGGGGCGGGGGCGACTCCCGAGAACAGGGGGCAGGGGCAGCTGGGAGGTGTGGTGCTCGGTCATTCGCGCCCCATGTCCCGGTGCTTGACCTCCACCGTCACCTGGTCGAGCAGGCGCAGGCGGCGGGCCAGCTCCTCGGTGACGGCCACCGAGCGGTGCTTGCCTCCGGTGCAGCCGATGGCGATGGTCGCATAGTGCTTGTTCTCCCGCAGATACCCTTCGAAGACGGGCTCCAGCATGCGTGCGTAGGTCTCCACGAAGTCCATGACGCCCTCACGGCCGAGCACGTACCGGCTGACGGCGGAGTCCAGCCCCGTGTGCGGCCGCAGCTTCGGCACCCAGTGGGGGTTCGGTATGAAGCGCATGTCCGCCACGAAGTTCGCGTCCGTGGGCAGTCCGTACTTGAAGCCGAAGCTGACGAGGTTCAGCCGCAAGCGCAGCGGACCGTCGTCCGAGAAGAGCTGGGTGACCTGGCCGGCCAGGCCGTGGACGTTGAGCGCGGTGGTGTCCAGGACGAGGTCGGCGTGGGAGCGCAGGTCCCGCAGCAGCTGACGCTCGGCGCGGATGCCGTCCAGAAGCGTGCCGTTGCTCTGGAGCGGGTGAGGACGCCGCCCGGCCTCGAAGCGGCGGACCAGCACGTCGTCGTCGGCCTCCAGGAAGAGGATGCGGTACTCGAGCCCCTGGTTCTGCAGATTGTTCAAGGCCTGGCGCATGTCCGGCAGATGCGTGCGGGAACGGACGTCCACCACGATCGCCAGCCTGGCGAACGCCTCAGGCGACTTGGCCACGAGCGCCGAGAGGGTCGGCAGCAGCTGCGGCGGGAGGTTCTCCACCACGTACCAGCCGTGGTCCTCCAGCGCATGGGCGGAGGTGGTCCGCCCGGCGCCGGACATGCCGGTGATGACGAGGACCTCGGGATGCTGGGGCTTGTCCACCGCCGCAGACGAGTCGCTCGTCTCCGACGCGGCCGGGGGCAGGGGCTGCTCGCTCATGCCTCCACTCTATCCGCGCGCCGCCGGGCCCACTCCCCCGGGCCCACGTCCGGCCTCAGCCGTCGGCGCCCGCCTCCGCGCCTGCCGACGAGGACCCCGCCGCCTCGTCCGCGTCGCCCGCCTCCGCGCCTGCCGACGACGACCCCGTCGCCTCGGCCCGGCCCGCCGCCTCGTCCGCGTCGCCCGTCCCCGGGTTCAGCGCCGCGTCGATCGCCGCGGCCAGCTGCGGGCCGACGCCGGCGACCTCGGTCAGCCGGTCGACCCCGGCGCGGCGCATCTTCGCGACCGAGCCGAAGTGGGTGATCAGAGCGGTCCGTTTCGCCGGGCCGAGGCCGGGAACCCCGTCCAGGGCTGACTCGGTCATCGCCTTGGACCGGCGCTTGCGATGGCCGGCGATGGCGAAGCGGTGGGACTCGTCGCGCAGCCGCTGCAGCAGGTAGAGGCCCTGCGAGCTCCGCGGCAGCACGAGCGGGAACTCGTCGTCCGGCAGCCAGACCTCCTCGAGCCGCTTGGCCAGGCCCACCACGGGAAGGTCGTCCAGGCCCAGCTCCGCGAGCACGGCCACGGCGGCGGCCACCTGCGGCGGACCGCCGTCGACCACGACCAGGGAGGGCGGATAGGAGAAGCGGCGGGCGCCGTCGTCGTCCCCCTCCTCCACCTGTCCGGTGAGCGGGGCCCCCTCGGCACGCTCGGCGGCGAGCCGCGCGAAGCGGCGGCGGAGCACGTCCCGCAGGGAGGCGGTGTCGTCCCGGGCCGCCTCGCCGGTGACGTTGAAGCGGCGGTAGTCGGACTTCTTCGGCAGGCCGTCCTCGACGACCACCATGGAGCCGACCACGTTGGTGCCCTGGGAGTGGGAGATGTCGTAGCACTCGATGCGCAGCAGCGGCTCGTCCAGCTCCAACGCCTCCTGTAGCTCCTTCAGCGCAGCCGAGCGCGCCGTCAGGTCGCCGGTGCGCCGGGACTTGTGCAGGCTCAGGGCCATCTCGGCGTTCTGGCGGACGGTGTCCATCAGCTCGGCCTTGTCCCCGCGCCGGGGCACCCGGATGTGGACCTTGGAGCCGCGGCGGCCGGACAGCCAGGCGGCCGTCTCCTCCGGCTCCTCGGGCAGCACGGGGACGAGGACCTCGTGCGGGATGACGTCCTTGTCTGCGGCGTCGCCGTAGACCTGCTGGAGCAGCTGCTGGACCATGGCGGCGTCGTCCACGTCCTCCACGCGTTCCATCACCCAGCCGCGCTGGCCGCGGATGCGGCCCTGGCGGACGTGGAACACCTGGACGGCGGTCTCCAGCTCATCCGAGTGGAACGCGTAGATGTCCGCCTCGGTGTTCTCGGCCAGCACCACGGCGTTGCGCTCGAACACGCGCTTCAGGGCGGCGATGTCGTCCCGCAGCCGGGCGGCGTCCTCGTAGCGCAGGTCCTCCACGGCGGAGGCCATGGCCTTCTCCAGCTCGCGGATGAAGCGGCCGGCGTCCCCGGCCATGAAGTCGCAGAAGTCCTGGGCCAGCGCCCGGTGCTCGCTCGGGGAGATCCGTCCGACGCAGGGCGCCGAGCACTTGCCGATGTAGCCGAGCAGGCACGGCCGGTCCTGGGCCTGCGCACGGCGGAAGACGCCGGCGGAGCAGGTGCGCACGGGGAACACGCGCAGCATCAGGTCCACGGTCTCGCGGATGGCCTTGGCGGGGTGGAACGGGCCGAAGTACTTCACGCCCGGGCGCTTGTCCCCGCGCATCACCTGCACGCGTGGGAACTGCTCGTTCATGGTGACCGCCAGGTACGGGTAGGACTTGTCGTCCCGGTACATGATGTTGAACCGCGGCCGGAACTCCTTGATCCAGGAGTACTCCAGCTGGATGGCCTCCACCTCGGAGCCCACCACGGTCCACTCCACGGCCTGAGCGGTGAACACCATCGTGCGGGTCTTCGTGGCCAGGCGGGCGGGGTCCTGGAAGTAGGAGGACAGGCGGGCGCGCAGGTTCTTCGCCTTGCCCACGTAGATGACGCGGCGGTCCCGGTCCCGGAAGCGGTAGACGCCGGGACGGGTGGGGATCTCGCCGGCGGCGGGACGGTAGGAGGCTGGGTCAGCCACGGGACGCAGGCGGAGCGTTGTACGAGTCCACCCGCTCCTGGCCGGTGAGCGCGGCGATCGCGTCCATGACGGCGGCGGTGGCCTCGCGGCGCGCCGGCAGGGTGTGCCGGCGGCCGGGGTGGCCGAAGTGCAGGGGCTCGCCGAAGCGCACGGTGAACCGATGCGGCTTCGGGAGGCGGTCGTCCGGGGCCTGGAGCCGCTCGGTGCCGATCAGCCCGACCGGCACGACCGGGGCGCCGGTGGTCAGGGTCAGCCAGCCGACGCCGGTGCGGCCGCGGTAGAGGCGGCCGTCGCGGGACCGGGTGCCCTCGGGGTAGATGCCGACCCCGCTGCCGGTCTCCAGCAGCTCCACGAGGGAGTCGAGGGCGGCCACGGAGGCCGCCTGCTCACCGCGCTGGACGGGGATGGAGCCGACCGACTCGAAGAACCACTTCATCGCCTTGCCCTTCAGGCCGGGCGCGGTGAAGTACTCGGCCTTGGCGAAGAAGTGCACCATGCGAGGGGACAGCGCCTGCAGGATCACGGAGTCCAGGAAGGACAGGTGGTTGGAGGCGACGATGAACGGCCCGGCCGCGGGGACGTTCGCCACCCCCTCCACGGTGGGGCGGCACACGGCCCTGATCCCGAGGCCGGCGCTTCGGCGCAGCGGATCCGACGTCGTGGCCATCGAGCCGTCCCTCCCGGTCATGGTGCTTCCCGACGGCGGGCGGCTGGGTCCGCCCCGTCAGTGGTCCCCGTCATGCTACGTCAGCGCGGTCGGCCGACGACACAGGCGGCGGGGCGGGTCAGCCGAGCAGTTCCTTCAGGAACCGTCCAGTGTGGCTGGCCTGCACCCGTGCGACCTCCTCCGGGGTGCCGACGGCCACCACCTGGCCGCCGCCGGAGCCGCCCTCGGGGCCGAGGTCGACGATGTGGTCTGCGCATTTAATGACGTCCAGGTTGTGCTCGATGGTCAGCACGGTGTTGCCCTTGTCCACGAGGGACTGGAGCACGTGCAGCAGCTTCCGGATGTCCTCGAAGTGCAGGCCGGTGGTGGGCTCGTCCAGCACGTAGACGGTGCGCCCGTTGGAGCGACGCTGCAGCTCGGCGGCCAGCTTCACGCGCTGGGCCTCGCCGCCGGAGAGCGTGGTGGCCGGCTGCCCCAGGCGCACATAGCCGAGACCGACGTCCACGAGGGTGTTCAGGTAGCGCGAGATCTTCGTGTAGGAGCTGAAGAACTCGGCGGCCTGTTCGATCGGCATGTCCAGGACCTCGGCGATGTTCTTGCCCTTGTAGTGGACCTCGAGGGTCTCGCGGTTGTAGCGCGCACCGTGGCAGACCTCGCAGGGGACGTAGACGTCCGGAAGGAAGTTCATCTCGATCTTCAGGGTGCCGTCCCCGGCGCAGGCCTCGCAGCGGCCGCCCTTGATGTTGAAGGAGAAGCGGCCCTGCTGATACCCGCGGACCTTCGCCTCGGGGGTCTCGGCGAAGAGCTTGCGGATCGCGTCGAACACCCCGGTGTAGGTGGCCGGATTCGAGCGCGGGGTGCGGCCGATGGGGCTCTGGTCCACGTGCACCACCTTGTCCAGGTGGTCCAGCCCCTCCACGCTGCGATGGCGGCCGGGCACCTGCTTGGCCCCGTTGAGGCGGTTGGCCATCACCTTGTAGAGGATCTCGTTGATCAGCGTGGACTTGCCGGAGCCGGAGACGCCGGTGACGGCGGTGAACACTCCGAGCGGGATGGTGACGTCCACGTCCTGCAGGTTGTTCTCTCGGGCGCCGCGCACGGTGATGACGCGGTCCGGGTCACTCGCGCGGCGCTGGGCCGGCACCGGGATGCTCCGGCGGCCGGCCAGGTAGTCGCCGGTGATGGAGCGGGTGTTGGCCTTCAGGTCCTCCAGGGAACCGGAATGGACGACCTCGCCGCCCCGCTCGCCGGCGTGGGGGCCGATGTCCACGATCCAGTCCGCCTCGGCGATCGTGTCCTCGTCGTGCTCCACCACGATCAGGGTGTTGCCGAGGTCGCGCAGGCGCAGGAGCGTGTCGATCAGGCGCCGGTTGTCCCGCTGGTGCAGGCCGATGGACGGCTCGTCGAGCACATAGAGCACACCCACCAGGCCGGAGCCGATCTGGGTGGCCAGGCGGATGCGCTGGGCCTCGCCGCCGGAGAGGGTGCCGGCGGAGCGTTCCAGGTTCAGGTACTCCAGGCCCACGTCCAGCAGGAAGCTCAGGCGGGCCAGCAGCTCCTTGAGGACCTGGTCGGCGATGCGGCGCTCACGCTCGGTCAGCTCCAGGGCCTCGAAGAAGGCGAGCAGCTCGCGCAGCGGCAGGCGTGTGGCGTCCGCGATCGACTTGTCCGCCACGAGCACGTTGAGCACGGTGGGGTTCAGGCGCGCGCCGCCGCAGGCCGGGCACGGGATCTGGCGCATGTAGGACTCGTAGCGCTCTCGGGCCGAGTCCGACTCCGTCTCCCCGTGCTTGCGCTCGATGTACGGCATGACGCCCTCGAAGCCCGTGGTGTAGCGGCGCTCGCGGCCGAAGCGGTTCCGGAAGGCGACCTCCACCTTGAAGTCCTTGCCGTGCAGGACCGCGTGGCGGGCCTCCTCGGGCAGGTCGCGCCACGGCGTGGTGAGCGAGAAGCCCACGTCCTTGGCCACCCCGGCGAGGATGCGCTGCCAGTATTCGGCGGTGGACTTGCCCAGTGACCAGGGGGCGATGGCCCCCTCGGCCAGCGACAGCTCGTCGTTGGGGACCACGAGCTCCTCGTCCACCTGCAGACGGGAGCCGATGCCGGTGCACTCGGAGCAGGCGCCGAACGGGTTGTTGAAGGAGAAGGAGCGCGGCTCGATCTCGTCCACGGTCTGCTCGTGGCCGTTCGGGCAGGACAGCTTCTCGGAGAAGGGGCGGTAGCGCGGGGTGCCGTCCGCGCCGCGGCCGGAGAACTCTCCGGTGTTCTTCTTGCCCTTCTCCTCGACGACCTCCACGTCCACGAAGTCGGCGATCACGAGCCCGTCGGCGAGCTTCAGGGCGGTCTCTACCGAGTCGGTGAGGCGCTGGCGGATGCCTTCCTTCATGGCGAGGCGGTCCACCACCACGGCGATGGTGTGCTTGACCTGCTTCTTCAGGGTCGGAGGGTCCGAGAGCTGGACGAGCTCGCCGTCCACCACGGCGCGGGCGTAGCCCTGCGCGGAGAGGGAGGAGAACAGGTCCACGAACTCGCCCTTGCGGCCGCGGACGACCGGGGCGAGGACCTGGAAGCGGGTGCGCTCGGGCAGCTGCAGCAGCCGGTCCACGATCTGCTGAGGGGTCTGCCGGTCCACGGGCTCGCCGCAGTCCGCACAGTGGGGCACGCCGATGCGGGCCCACAGCAGGCGCATGTAGTCGTAGATCTCGGTGATGGTGCCCACGGTCGAGCGCGGGTTGCGGTTCGTCGACTTCTGGTCGATCGACACGGCCGGGGACAGACCCTCGATGAAGTCGACGGCCGGCTTGTCCACCCGTCCGAGGAACATGCGGGCGTAGGAGGACAGCGACTCGACGTACCGGCGCTGGCCCTCGGCGAAGATCGTGTCGAACGCCAGGGAGGACTTGCCGGAGCCGGACAGGCCGGTGAACACGACCATGGAGTCGCGGGGCAGGGAGACGTCCACGTCCTTGAGGTTGTGCTCGCGTGCTCCCTGGACCACGATCCGGTCCGGGTCGGCGGTGTCGCCCGCGTGGCCGTGCGGTCCTGCGGCGAGTCCGGTGGGGGCGGTGCTGTTCGTATTTGTGTTCGACACGCGCTCCAGTCTAGGGGCGGACGCGGCCCCCGCCAGGGCCCGCAGGCGTGATCCTGCCGACTGTTCCGCCCAGGGCGGACGTCGCCGCCGCCCGCCGCGGCTCCCGCCGGCCGCTTCCCGACGACGGCCGCGCGCCCTTCGCCTCTGCCCTCGCCCGCCGTGGCGGTCCGGGAGATCGAGCTGTCCTGCAGCACAGTCCGCACGTAGACTCGAGCTCATGTCCGCGTCCCCCGCCGCTCCCCGTCTCCTGCACGATCTGCCCGCCGTCACGGTGCGCACGTGCGTCGTCTCCGAGATGCAGAACAACGTCTACCTGCTGACCTCCAAGACCACGGGAGCGCAGATCCTCGTGGACGCGGCGGACGAGCCGGAGGCGATCGCGGCGCTGCTGGCCTCCGCGGCGGACGACACCCCGTGCGAACCGCACCTGGACCTGCTGATCACCACGCACCGGCACTGGGACCACATCCGTGCCACCGCGGCCGTGGTGGAGCAGCACTCGCCGCGCCACGCCGCCGGAGCCGCAGACGCCGAACAGATCGAGAAGGAGACCGGCACCGAGGTCACCGAGCGCCTGGAGCACGGCGCCACGGTGGGAGTCGACGGCATCGAGCTGGACGTGATCGGCCTGCGCGGCCACACCCCCGGCTCCGTCGCCCTGGTGCTGCAGTCGGGCCCGGACGAGGAGCCCATGGTGTTCAGCGGGGATTCGCTCTTTCCGGGCGGCGTCGGCAAGACCTGGTCGGACGAGGATTTCCGCTCCCTGCTGGCGGACGTGACCGCGCGCCTCTTCGACGTCTACGAGGACGACACGGTCGTCCACCCCGGCCACGGCGACTCCACCACCCTGGGCGCCGAGCGCCCGCACCTGGACGAGTGGGCCGAGCGCGGCTGGTGACCGCGCGCAGCACCGCCGCGGACGAGCACGGCCGCGGGCAGGACCGCCTCGAGAGCAAGGTCCTGCGCTTCTACGGACAGGACTTCGACGAGGACGCCCGGCTGCGGACCCAGAGCGCGCAGAGCGCCGTCGAGTTCCTCCGCGTGCAGTCCCTGCTGCGCGCCCGCCTCTCCCCCGGCTCCCGTGTGCTCGACGTCGGCGGCGCAACAGGTGTGCACGCCGAATGGCTCGCCGACGACGGGCATGCGGTGACGCTCCTGGACCCGGTGCCGGAGCAGGTGGCCGTGGCCGCCGCGCTGCCGGGTGTGGAGGCCCTCGTCGGCGACGCCCGTGACCTGCCCTTCGCCGAGGCCTCCGCGGACGCCGTCCTGCTCTTCGGGCCGCTCTACCACCTGCCCTCGCGCAGGGACCGGCTGCGCGCCCTGGCCGAGGCCCACCGCGTGCTGCGTCCGGGCGGCCTGGTCTTCGCCGCGGGCATCAGCCGGCTCGGGGCCTTTCTCGACGGCGTGCTCGAGCGGGTCGCCTCCGGAGACCCCCACGTGGACGCCGACGACGTGGCCCTGCTCAACGACGGCGCCTGGACCAACCCCGGCCCCGGGTTCCCCGGCGGCCACTTCCACAGCTCGGCGGAGCTGGCGGACGAGCTGCGCGCCGCCGGGTTCACCGAGGTCTCGGTGCGCGGACTCGAGGCGCCCACGGCCGTCGCCCTGCAGTCAGAGGCGCCCGACGCCGAACTCTCCGCAGCGGCCGTGGCCCTGGCCGACCGCCTGGACGCGCTCCACGCGGACGGCGCTCCGACCCGACCGGGCGTCGCGGACCTCTCGGCGCACCTGCTGGCCCTGGGCACCCGGCCCTGAGGGACCGCCAGAACCCTGTGCTCGGCGGCGGAAACCGGGCGAGAAGGCAGGCGGAGGTGAGCGCTCAGGCGGTGGCGACGGGCCGTCGTCGGGCGGCGCGGACCAGGCGGGACGTGGAGGGGAACTCGAAGAGGTACTTCGTCCACGGGTAGAGCGCGGCCAAGACCAGGGAGACGCCCGCGCCGGCGGCGAAGAGCAGGCCCACGCCGGCGATGCCCTCGGGCAGGTCCACGGTGCGACGCAGCAGACGGATGACCGGGTAGTGGACCACGAACAGCACGATCGAGTGGCGGCCCACCCAGGCGAAGGCGCGCATCAGCGGGTTGTCCGGGATCTGGGCGAGCAGCCAGAGGACGGATACCACGCCGATGACGGACATGGTCATCACCGGCCAGCTCTCCTCGGACGGATACCGGCCGGCCTCGATCGCGCGTCGGGCCCAGTCCCAGGTGACGACGGCCGGCAGGAGCATGACCTGCCATGGGATCCGGGGCAGGTCCTCGCGCCAGCGGCCGAGGGCTGCGCCGACGAAGAAGAACCCGCCGAACCAGGTCATGCGCTCGGCCACCAGCGCCCACTCGTGCAGCCCGCCCGTGATCGCGTCCGGCTCGAGCCGGATGGCCAGGGCGAACAGGACCACGGCGATGATCAGCGGCGGCACGCGCTTCAGGGCGAGCCCGAGCAGGTAGCCGACGAACACCACGGACAAGAACCAGGTGTGGGCGCCGTTGAGCCACCAGGTGGGCTCCAGGGCGGCGGCCAGGCCGAAGAACGGCAGCATCACCGCGGTCCAGAGCAGCCACGGCCACGCGATGCGGCGCAGCTTGCCGGCGAGGTACTGCCCGGCGGGCCGGCGCAGGGACAGCGTCAGCAGCATGCCGGAGACCAGCAGCAGCCCGGGCATCCGGAACGACCCCACGGCGGCGTTGACGTCCCGCACCAGCTCGGAGCGGGCCAGACCGGAGTCCACGAGCGCCGTCTGGGCATGAAGCAGGACCACCAGCAGCACCGCCAGGCCCCGATAGACGTCCATCCAGAGCAGACGGGGGCGCGGCGCAGCCGCAGAGGTGGGGGTGGGCATGCGCACCAGGGTAGCCTCGCCGGGCGCCGCCGGGCCCGCAGGCGCGCAGGATCGACTGGGCACCGGGCACGTTGCCGAGGGGCCACGCCGCCCGTTGCGGGCGGGCCCAAGCACCGGCTCAGCCGGGGCGGTGGCCCACCAGGAAGATCCGGCGGAAGGCGAAGAGCACGGCGGCATCGTCTCCCTCGCCGGTGCCGGGCACACGCGGGTAGGCCGCACGCATGCGCTCGGCGTAGGCGGCGCGGTACCGCGGAGCGAGGGCCTCGGGCGTGCCGGTGAGGCCGTGGGCCTCGTCGTGGGCGGTGAGGGCGTGGACGAACGGCTTGGCCACGGTGGCGCCGGTGAACGCCGGGACCGGGTCCGGGCCGCGCATCACCTGCTGGTAGGTGGTCTCCCAGACGTCGGCCTCCCAGCCGGCGGCGAGCAGGTCCCCGGCGTAGTCGGCCGGCTCCGCCACGGTGTCCGTGGAGCGCTCGCCGGACACCACGGCGGCGAAGGGCTCCTCGGCGGCGAGGCGGTGCAGCTCGGCGTGCGAGGGGTTGCGGTGCTGGGCCGGGACCTGGGCGGCGAACCAGGCGCCGGCGGGCAGGTCGGCCAGCCAGCCGCGGACGAGCTCGCGGTGTTCCGGGATCCACTGGAGCATCGCGTTGGTGACGAGGACGTCGGTGTCCGGCTCCGGAGACCAGGCGCGGGCGTCCACGGTGGCGTAGCGGAGGTTCTCCGGTCGGTCTGGGCGGGCGTTGGCGGCGTCCACCATCTCCTGCGAGGAGTCCAGGCCGATCACCTCGGCGTCGGGCCAGCGGCGGGCCAGGGCCTCGGTCATGGTGCCGGGGCCGCAGCCCAGGTCCACCACACGGCGCGGGTGCGTGGCACCGATGCGGGCGGTGAGGTCCGCGAAGGGGCGTCTGCGGTGGTCGGCGAACACCTCGTACTGCGCCGGATCCCAGCGGAAGCCGGCGCCCGGGGCACCGGAGGGGACCGGGCCGTCGTCGTGGGAGGCGGTGCCGGCGGAAGCATGCTGATCGGCCATGGCCCCACCGTAGGTCCGCCCGCCGCCGATAGGGTAGAGCGCGATGAGCTCCGCGACTTCTTCCTTCACAGACACCCTGACGTCCCTCGGCTCCTCCCCCGAGCCGGACGCGGTGTTCGGCGCCTTCACGGACTGGACCACGTCCCGGGGCATCACCCTCTACCCGGCCCAGGAGGAGGCCGTGATGGAGCTGGTCCAGGGACACAACGTCATCCTGGCCACCCCCACCGGCTCCGGGAAGTCGATGGTGGCGCTGGCCGCCCACGCGGACGCGCTCGCCCACGGCGTCGTCTCCTACTACACGGCGCCGATCAAGGCGCTGGTCTCGGAGAAGTTCTTCGCCCTGGTGGACGTGTTCGGCGCGGAGAACGTCGGCATGGTCACCGGCGACTCCACCGTCAACGGGGACGCCCCGATCATCTGCTGCACCGCCGAGATCCTCGCCAACCGGGCCCTGCGCGAGGGCTCGGGCATGGAGATCGGCACCGTGGTGATGGACGAGTTCCACTACTACGCGGACCCCTCCCGCGGCTGGGCCTGGCAGGTCCCCCTGCTGGAGCTGCCCCAGGCCCGGTTCCTGCTGATGTCCGCCACCCTCGGCGACACCAGCCGCCTCGAGGCGGACCTGAACGAGCGCACCGGACGCGAGGTCGCCGTCGTCGCCCACGCCGAACGGCCCATCCCACTGAGCTTCGAGTACTCCGAGACCCCGCTGCAGGAGAAGGTGGGGGAGCTGGTCGCCACACACCAGGCGCCGGTGTACATCGTGCACTTCTCCCAGCTGGACGCCGTGGAGACGGCGCAGGGTCTGGCGTCCGTTTCCGTGGCCTCCAAGGAGGAGAAGGAGGCCATCGCCGCGCGGATCGCCGGGTTCCGGTTCTCCGCCGGCTTCGGCAAGACCCTGAACCGTCTGGTCCGCAACGGCATCGGTGTCCACCACGCCGGCATGCTGCCGAAGTACCGACGCCTGGTGGAGAAGCTGGCCCAGGACGGACTGCTGAAGGTCATCTGCGGCACGGACACCCTCGGTGTGGGCATCAACGTGCCCATCCGCACCGTGCTCCTGACCGCCCTGTCCAAGTTCGACGGGGAGAGGACCCGCATCCTGCAGGCCAGAGAGTTCCACCAGATCGCCGGCCGCGCCGGCCGCGCCGGCTTCGACACGCAGGGCTACGCGGTGGTCCAGGCCCCGGAGCACGTGATCGAGAACAGGGCTGCCGAGCGCAAGGCCGCCGCCAGGTTCGCGAACGTCAAGGACGAGGCCGAGCGCGCCAAGCGCATGAAGCAGTCCATGAAGGGATCGAAGAAGAAGACCCCGCCGGCCGGCTTCGTCTCCTGGGGACCGGCCACCTTCGAGAAGCTCGTGGCCGCCGAGCCCGAGCCGCTGGTCTCCCGCATGCAGATCACGCACTCGATGCTGCTGAACATCCTGGACCGTCCCGGCGACCCCGTCCTCGCCGTCCGCCGCCTGCTGCGCGGCACCCACGAGACCCCGGCCCGCCAGGCCATCCTCATGCGTCGGGCCATCGGCATCTTCCGTGAGCTGCTGGCCACCGGCGTCGTCGAACGCCTGCCCGAGCCCGACGCCGAGGGGCGCACCGTGGACCTGACGGTGGACCTGCAGCCGGACTTCGCACTGAACCAGCCGCTGTCCCCCTTCGCCCTGGCCACCCTGGACCTGCTGGACCCGGCCGACCCGAACCACGCGTTGGACGTGGTCTCGGTCATCGAGGCCACCCTGGACCCGCCACGCCAGGTGCTCACCGGCCAGGTCAAGCGCGCCAAGACGGAGGCCGTGGCCGCCATGAAGGCCGAGGGCATGGAGTACACCGAGCGCATGCGCGCCCTCGACGAGGTCACCTACCCCATGCCGTTGGCCGAGCTGCTCGAGCAGCAGTTCGAGACCTACCGGGCCGGCGCCCCGTGGCTCGCCGAGTTCGAACTCACCCCCAAGTCCGTGGTCCGGGACATGTTCGAGCGCGCCATGGGCTTCGGCGACTACGTGCAGTTCTACGGCCTGGCCCGCTCCGAGGGCGTGCTGCTGCGCTACCTGACCGACGCCGTGAAGGCGCTGCGGCACACCGTCCCGCAGGAGGCCCGCACGGACGAACTGCAGATCATGCTCGACTGGCTGGACGAGACCGTGAAGCAGACCGACTCCTCCCTCCTCGAGGAGTGGGAGGACCTCGTGGCCGGGGACATCGACGAACTCCGCAAGGACCACGAGTCCATCGCCCCGCCGACCCCGCCGCGGTTGACCGACAACGAACAGATCTTCGGCGTCATGGTCCGCAACGCCATGTTCCACCGGGTCCGCCTTTTCGGCGACGAACAGGACCACGCGCTCGCCGAGCTCTCCGGTGACCTGTCTGCCGACGACTGGGCCGATGCGCTCGACGACTTCTTCGAGGACCACGAGGACATCGACGACGGCCCCGCGGCCCGCGGCCCCCAGTACTTCCTGGTGGACCGCTCCCCCGAGGTGCCGTCCCCGGTGGAGCTCACCGGCTCCCGCTGGTGGGGCGTGCGCCAGGTCCTCGTGGACCGCGACGGGGACCTGGACCACGGCATCAACGCCGTCGTGGACCTGGACGCCACGGACGAGGCCGCCGGCCCCGTCATCACGGTCGTCTCCGTCGGCCGCCCGGAGTCCGGCTGGCAGACCCGCTGAGCGGCACCGGCCGCCCGTCCCTCCCCCGTTTCACTCCCGACGACGGCCCCTCGCC
>NZ_FUKP01000018.1:0-67940 GCF_900163825.1 Micrococcus lylae
TTCATGCGCTGGAACCCGCTGCGGCTGTTCCTCATGGCCGGCGGCGGCGTGGTCCTGGCTCATGCTCACTCCTGGGGTGCGTCGGGGCGTCCGGCCCCGGGGCTGCGGTCTGCGGGGGTCTGGTCTGCGGGGGTCGCCGCGTCGAGGCCGTGGTAGGCGGCGTAGGCGCGGCGGGCCTCCTCCTTGGCCCGGGCCGCCTCGGAACGGCGTCGCTCGAGCTCCTCGGCGCGCCAGGTCCGTTCCCACTCGGCGTCGAGCTCGGCCTCGCGCAGTTCGCGGGCGTGGTCGTCACGGACGAAGCGCCACCACAGGTACAGGGCGAAGCCGGCGAAGATGATCCACTCGACGGCGTAGAAGACGTTGAGCCACACGATGGTGGTCTCGTCCGGCTGCGGCGCGACCCACACCGGCTCCAGGCCGCCCTCGGCGGCGCCGACGCCCACGTCCGCGCCGGCGGCGTCCACGACCTCGAAGGCCGCGACGAACGCGGCGTAGGAGGGCACGTCCCAGAAGTTCGTCAGCTGGGCCGCCGAGAGGCTGTCCACGAGGATGCGGCCGCCGGTGTCCGGCCCGTCCTTCACCCGCGGCAGCGGCCCCTCGGGCGGCAGCAGGCGGCCGGTGACGGTCACCTCGCCCTCCGGGGCGGGGTCGGCCGCGGTGGGGTCCGCGGACCAGCCGCGCACGACCGGCATGACGATGCCCTCGGGGGCGCCCTCCGGCGCCTCGTCCGGGCGGAAGGCGGAGACCACCCAGTAGCCGTCCTCTCCCCGCAGGAGGCGGTTGTCCACCACGACGTCCGTGTCCGGCAGGAAGGTGCCGGAGAACTCGAGCACCTGGTCCGCCTGGGAGGCCAGCAGCGGCTCGGCGGGGCTGATGTGGCCCACGAGCGGGACCGCGTTCTCCGTCTGCTCGCGCGGCGGCGGCGCAGCGGTCTCGGCGCTCTCGAACTGCCACTTGGACAGGTAGACGAACACGCCGGACACCACGATCGTCAGCACGAGCATCAGCAGCCAGAACGGCTTCAGGGCGGTGCGCAGCACGCGGTTCAGCTCCGAAAGGGGGTCGGGGACGGTGGCGGGTGCCGGAGGGGCGGCTCCGGAGGCCCCTGCCGGGCAGGGGCCGGTGCGGGGCTCAGGCGCCGACGGCCGGGTTCACGATGACCTCGACCTTCTGGAAATCCTTGAGCTCGGTGTAGCCGGAGGTCGCCATGGCCGCCTTGAGGGCGCCCATGAGGTTCGTGGTGCCGTCGGTCTGGCGCCCCGGGCCCCAGAGCAGCTCCTCGAGCGGAGCCGCCTGGCCGACGCGGGTGCGGTGGCCGCGCGGAAGCACCGGGTGGGCTGCCTCGCCGCCCCAGTGCCATCCGCCGCCCGGGGCGTCCGTGGCGCGGGCCAGGGTGGCGCCGAGCATGACGGCGTCGGCGCCCATGGCGATCGCCTTGACGATGTCGCCGGAGGTGCCCAGACCGCCGTCGGCGATCACGTGTACGTAGCGGCCGCCGGACTCGTCCATGTAGTCGCGGCGGGCCTCGGCGATGTCCGAGACGGCGGTGGCCATCGGCACGCGGATGCCCAGTGCGCGGCGGGTCGTGGAGGACGCGCCGCCGCCGAAGCCGACGAGCACGCCGGCCGCGCCGGTGCGCATCAGGTGCAGCGCCGGTGTGTAGCCGGCCGCGCCGCCGACGATCACCGGGACGTCGAGCTCGTAGATGAACTTCTTCAGATCCAGCGGCTCCTTGGCGGTCGAGACGTGCTCGGCCGAGACGGTGGTGCCGCGAATGACGAACAGGTCGACGCCGGCCTCGACGACCGTGCGGTAGAACTCCTGCGTGCGCTGCGGGGTGAGCGAGCCGGCTACGACGACGCCGGACTCGCGGATCCGGTTCAGACGCTCGGTGATCAGCTCGGCACGGATCGGCGCGGAGTAGATCTCCTGGAGGCGGCGGGTGACCTCCGGGCTGCCCGGCTCGTCCGGCAGGGAGGCGATCTCCTCCAGCAGGGAGGTCGGGTCCTCGTGACGGGTCCACAGCCCCTCGAGGTTGAGGACGCCGAGGCCGCCGAGCCGGCCCAGGGCGATGGCCGTGTCCGGGGACATCACGGAGTCCATCGGGGCGCCGATCACCGGCATGTCGAACGTGAAGGCGTCGATCTGCCAGGACAGGTTCACGTCCTCGGGGTCACGCGTGCGACGCGCCGGGACCACCGACACGTCGTCCAGGGAGAAGGCCCGACGGCCACGCTTGCCACGTCCGATCTCGATCTCGTTGCTCACCCCTCCAGGGTAGTCGAGAGCCGCGCCGGTGCAGACATGCGACGAGGGGCGGGACCGGTGCGGTCCCACCCCTCGCGGCGGCGCTTTCGGCCGGTGCGGCCGGCCGGTGTCAGTGGCCTCGGTAGTTCGGCGCCTCGACGGTCATCATGATGTCGTGCGGGTGGGACTCCTTCAGCCCCGCGGCGGTGATGCGCACGAAGCGGCCCTGCTCCTTGAGCTGGGGCACGGTCTCCGAGCCGGTGTAGAACATGGTCTGGCGCAGGCCGCCCACCAGCTGGTGGACCACGGCGCCCACCGGGCCGCGGTAGGGAACCTGGCCCTCGATGCCCTCGGGGATCAGCTTGTCCTCGCTCGGCACGTCGGCCTGGAAGTAGCGGTCCTTGGAGAAGGAGCGCTGGCCGTTGCGGGTCTGCATGGCGCCCAGGGAGCCCATGCCGCGGTAGGCCTTGAACTGCTTGCCCTGGTAGAAGACCAGGTCGCCCGGGGACTCTGCGGTGCCGGCGAGCAGGGAGCCGAGCATCACGGAGTCGGCGCCGGCCACGAGGGCCTTGCCGATGTCCCCGGAGTGCTGCAGGCCGCCGTCGGCGATCAGCGGCACGCCGGCCGGGATCGCGGCCTTGGCGGCCTCGTAGATGGCGGTGATCTGCGGGACGCCGACGCCGGCGACCACGCGGGTGGTGCAGATGGAGCCCGGGCCCACGCCGACCTTCACGGCGTCCGCCCCGGCGTCCACGATGGCCTTGGCCCCGGCGTAGGTCGCGGCCTGGCCGCCGATGACGTCCACGTGCCGGGCGGACTTCTCCTTCTTCAGGCGGGCGATCATGTCCAGCACACCGTGGGTGTGGCCGTTCGCGGTGTCCACCACGAGCACGTCCACGCCCGCCTCGACGAGCGCCATGGCCCGCTCCCAGCCGTCGCCGAAGAAGCCGACGGCGCCGCCGACGCGCAAGCGGCCCTCCTCGTCCTTCGCGGCGTCCGGGTACTTCAATGCCTTGTCGAAGTCCTTGATGGTGATCAGGCCGGTGAGGCGGTCCTTGCGGTCCACCAGCGGCAGCTTCTCCACCCGGTTGTGCGAGAAGAGCTCGAGCACCTCCTCGCGGGAGATGCCCTCACGGGCCGTGACCAGCGGCATGCGGGTCATGGCGGTCTCGACCGTGCGGGTCTGCCACTCTTCCTGCGGGATGAAGCGGGTGTCCCGGTTGGTGATGATGCCCAGCAGGGTGCGGTCCTCGGCCACCACAGGCAGGCCGGAGACGCGGTACCGGGCGCACAGCTCGTCCAGCTCGGCGAGAGAGGCGTCCGGGCCGATGGTCACCGGGTCGGTGATCATGCCGGACTCGGAGCGCTTCACGCGGTCCACGTGGGAGGCCTGGTCCTCGATGGACAGGTTGCGGTGGATGATGCCCATGCCGCCCTGGCGGGCCATGGCGATGGCCAGCGGCGCCTCGGTCACGGTGTCCATCGCCGCAGAGATGATGGGGATGTTGAGGCTGATCCGCCGGGTCAGGCGCGTCGAGGTGTCGGCGTCGGCCGGGATGACGTCCGTGGCGTTCGGCAGCAGCAGGACGTCGTCGTAGGTGAGGCCGAAGAACCCGAACGGGTCGGCGGCGGTGGCGACGGGATCCGGCGACGGACCAGAGGACGTGACATTCACGGGCGCAGAACCTTTCGAGCGGGAGACGGCATCAGGCACCGGCGCGCAGCACCGGTGCCTGACAGTCTACGACCGCGCACACACGGGGCGGCCGTGGGGTGGGGAAGCTCACCTGCCGCCGTCGGCCCGCCCGACGGCCCGAGCACGTCGCCTGGTGTCCACGATCACGACTGTTGCCCTGGATGACCCCCCGGCCGCTCCCTGCCCCGCACCCGGCCTATCGTCGCCCGATGACTTCGCAGAACGCCTCCCCCACGCCCCCGCGCTCGGACGCCCCCGAGCAGGCGGCCGCGCGTGCCTCCGACCGCCCCCGACCCTCCGCGTGGTACACGCGCTTCGGCCCGCAGATCCTCATCGCCTTGGTGGTGGGCCTGGCCCTGGGCCTGCTCGCCCGCGCCACCGGCCACACCGAGGACACCCCCACGTGGCTGGGCGAGGGCCTGGCCACCCTGGGCTCGTCCTACATCTCCCTGCTGCGCGCCACCGTGGTGCCGCTCGTGTTCTTCGCGGTGGTCGCCTCGATCGCCAACCTGGCGCAGGTGACCAACGCCGCCCGCCTGGCGGCGAAGACCCTGCTCTGGTTCGCCCTGACCTCGCTGGTCTCCGTGCTGATCGGCGTCGCCGTCGGCGCCGTGGTGCAGCCGGGCGTCGGCACCGGACAGCAGGCCCCCACCGACTACACCGCCCGCGAGGTCGGCTGGCTCGACTTCCTCAAGGGCCTGATCCCGGCGAACTTCCTCGGCCTGGAGGCCTCCGCGTCCGTGGCCGAGTCCGGTGCCGTCTCCGTCTCGCCGAGCTTCAACGTGCTGCAGGTGCTGGTCGTCTCCATCGCCGTCGGCGTGGCCGCCCTCAAGGTCGGCGCGAAGGCCGAGCCGTTCCTGTCCTTCTCCCGCTCCGTGCTGGCCGTGATCCAGAAGGTCCTGTGGTGGATCATCCGCCTGGCCCCGCTGGGCACCGTGGGCCTGCTCGGCAACGCGGTGGCCTCCTACGGCTGGACCACCATGGGCACGCTGGTGAAGTTCGTGGTCGCGATCTACCTCGGCCTCGCCCTGGTGCTCTTCGTGCTCTACCCGGCCCTGGCGAAGCTGCACGGCCTCTCGGTGCGCCAGTACTTCTCCGGCGTGTGGCCCGCGGTGCAGCTCGGGTTCGTGTCCCGCTCCTCCATCGGCACCCTGCCGGTGACCCAGCGCGTGGCCGAGCGGAACTTCGGCGTCCCCACCGGCTACGCCTCCTTCGCCGTGCCGCTGGGCGCCACCACCAAGATGGACGGCTGCGCCTCGATCTACCCGGCGATCGCCGCCCTGTTCGTGGCGCAGTTCTTCGGCATCGACCTCTCGCTGGGCCAGTACGCGCTGATCGTCCTGGTCTCCGTCCTGGGCTCGGCCGCCACCGCGGGCACCACCGGCGCCACCGTGATGCTCACGCTGACCCTGTCCACCGCGGGGCTGCCGCTCGAGGGCATGGCCCTGCTGCTGGCCGTGGACCCGATCGTGGACATGGGCCGCACCGCCACCAACGTGGCCGGCCAGGCGCTCATCCCGGCACTCGTGGCCAAGCAGGAGCACATCCTCGACCTGGACCGCTACAACGCCGAGCGCGCGGACATCATGGAGGACGAGGAGGAGATCGTGGACGCCCGCCGCCACGATGACACTCGCTCCCCCGTCTCCGCTCGCTGAGGCACGGCGGCGGCGACGGCGCCCGCGCGCCGTCGCCGCCGCCTGCGCGGACCGGCCCCGGCACCGCCCTTCCGGCCCGCCCGTCAACCGAACCGTGTTCATAGCGAATTCATAGACCTTTTCGCTACGAGAGTGGGGTACATTGGGGCCGACGGCGTAAGCGTAAGATACATCCCTGATGGCCCGATCCGTCGGTTTCCCTGCTATTCCCGAAGGATTCCCATGACCGAGAACCTTTCCCGTCGTTCCGTCGCACAGGGCATCGCCTGGTCGGTGCCCGCCGTCGCGGTCGCCGCCGCGGCCCCCGCCATGGCCGCCTCCCCCACCTGCACGGCCGAGAGCAAGACGATCATCGATCAGGCCTTCGCGGACGCCACCGCCGCACTGACGTGCAACGGAGCTCCGCTCAAGCTCGAGATCAACTTCTACCAGCCGCTCAACGCTGGCGATGGCTTCGCCACCGATGCCTACGTCAACATCAAGAACCTCTCCCGGTGCACCTACACGTTCACCAAGACGAACCCCCTCAAGGTGGCCATCGACGTGGTCCGCGTGAACGAGCTCTCCGTGACCAACGTGCGTGACATCACCGGGGTCCGCACCTCCTGGGGTTCGCGCACCTGGTCTCAGACCGAACGCGGCTCCTCGCCCGTCCCCGTCGGTGGCCGAGACGCGAAGATCCAGTGGACTTTCTCGGGCAAGCTTCCGGGTGCCGGCCTGGGCGACAACGAGGCGGACATCGCGATCGGCTTCGGTGACGGCGCCACCGGTCGGGGCCGTATCCATGATGCGCTCCTGGTGACCCCGAGCACCGGCTCAGGTGCGCCCACGTTCGAGTCGCTCCTGGAAAAGGGCGTCTCGGCCGACTGCATCGACTACTACAACGAGAAGCTCAGCACGTGGACGAGCCCGGTCGTCTGGTCCTACACCGGCCCCAAGGGCTCCGGTCAGCTCGCCGCCGGTGCGACCCTCGACTCCCGGACGAGCGGAAACACCACTTCCGGAATCCAGTACGCCAACTCCACCAACGGCATCTGGTGATACGGCAAGCCTGAGCACCACGAAGGGTCCCAGCAAGGAATTGCTGGGACCCTTCGTCGTCTGCGTCTGTGGTCGAGCCGGCCGAGCCTCGCTCCAGGAGTAGCGGGGTATTGCGGGCCCGGCAGGATGGTCGCCCCCGCGCCATCGATACGGATGGCACGGGGGCGACGTCGCGAGCGGACGCGGCTGCTGCAGGCCGTGACGGGCGTCAGTGCTGGTGGTCGTCCTCGTCGTCCTCCGGCTTGTCCGCCACGAGGGTCTCGGTGGTGAGCACCAGGGCGGCGATGGAGGCGGCGTTGGCCAGGGCCGAACGGGTCACCTTCACCGGGTCGACCACGCCGTCGGCGATCAGGTCTCCGTACACGCCGGTCTTGGCGTTGAAGCCCTGGTTGGGCTCCATCTCCGCAACCTTGGAGACGACCACGTAGCCGTCCTCACCGGCGTTCTGGGCGATCCAGCGCAGCGGCTGCTTCAGGGCCTTGCGGACGATGTCCACACCCACGAGCGCGTCGTCGGTCAGCCCCTGGACGGCCTCGTCCTCGTCCAGGACGGCCAGGGCGTTGATGAGGGCGGTGCCGCCGCCGGCGACGATGCCCTCCTCCAGGGCCGCACGGGTGGAGGACACGGCGTCCTCGATGCGGTGCTTGCGCTCCTTGAGCTCCACCTCGGTGGCGGCGCCCACGCGGATCACGCCGACGCCGCCGGCGAGCTTGGCCAGGCGCTCCTGGAGCTTCTCCCTGTCCCAGTCAGAGTCGGTGGCGGCGGCCTCGGCCTTGATCTGGGCCACACGGGCCTCCACCTCGTCGGCGGCGCCGCCGCCGTCCACGATGGTGGTGGAGTCCTTGGTGACGGTGACGCGGCGGGCGGTGCCCAGCACGTCCAGGTCGGCCTGCTCCAGCTTCATGCCGAGGTCCGGGGAGACCACCTGGGCGCCGGTGAGGATCGCGATGTCCTGCATCATCGCCTTGCGGCGGTCGCCGAACCCCGGAGCCTTCACGGCCACCACGTTCAGGGTGCCGCGGATCTTGTTGACCACCAGGGTGGAGAGGGCCTCGCCCTCGACGTCCTCGGCGATCACGAACAGCGGCTTGTTGGACTGCAGGACCTTCTCCAGCAGGGGCAGCAGCTCCTGCACGTTGGAGATCTTGCCGGAGTTGATGAGCACGTAGGCGTCCTCGAGGACGGCCTCCTGGCGCTCGGCGTCGGTCACCATGTACGGGGACAGGAAGCCCTTGTCGAACTGCATGCCCTCGGTCACGTCCAGCTCGGTGGAGGTCGTGGAGGACTCCTCGATGGTGATGACGCCGTCGGTGCCGACGGTGTCGAAGGCGCGGGCCAGCAGCTCGCCGACCTCGTCGTTCTGGGCGGAGATGGCGGCCACGTGGGCCACCTCCTTGCCCTCGACCGGGCGGGCGTTCTCGAGCAGGCGGCGCTCGACGGCGGCCACGGCGGTCGCGATGCCCTTCTTGACCTCGTTCGGGGCGGCACCGGCGGCCACCTGGCGCATGCCCTCGTTCACGAGGGCCTGGGCCAGGACGGTGGCGGTGGTGGTGCCGTCGCCGGCGATGTCGTTGGTCTTGGTCGCGACCTCCTTGGCGAGCTGGGCGCCCATGTTCTCGTAGGGGTCGTCCAGCTCCACCTCACGGGCGATGGTCACGCCGTCGTTGGTGATGGTGGGCGCGCCCCATGCCTTGTCCAGGACGACGTTGCGGCCCTTGGGGCCGAGGGTGACCTTGACGGTGTCGGCGAGCTTGTCGATGCCGGCCTGGAGGGCGCGGCGTGCGTCGTCGTTGAAAGCCAGCTGCTTGGCCATGACGGACGCTCCTTTCATTCAGGGAGTCAGAGGGTGCGAAGACGCGAGGGGCCCGGGGCGCGCGCACCGGTGCGGTGCGCGCCGCTCGCCGGGCCCGTCGCGGCGGGTCACTTGGTGACGACAGCCAGCACGTCGCGGGCGGAGAGCACCAGGTACTCCTCGCCGTTCACCTTCACCTCGGTGCCGCCGTACTTGGAGTACAGGACGACGTCGCCCTCGGCGACGTCCACCGGCACGCGGTTGCCGTTCTCGGCGACGCGGCCCGGGCCGACGGCCACGACCTGGCCCTCCTGCGGCTTCTCCTTGGCGGTGTCCGGGATCACGAGGCCGGACGCGGTGGTCTGCTCGGCCTCGAGCGGGCGGACAACGATGCGGTCCTCGAGGGGCTTGATGGAGACAGACATGCTGCACACTCCTTCTTCTTCGACTCGTCACTGCCGAACCGTCGTCGCGGGTGCCGGATGGCAGAGGTGTTCTGGATTCTTGGCACCCGGAGGGCCCGAGTGCCAACACCCATGACTCTAGGAACCCGCCTGGCACTCGGTCAAGGCGAGTGCCAGCTGTCCGCTGAGGGCGCGCACGCGCGCCTGCCGGCGCCCCTCGCCGGGGCACGACGACGCCCCCTCGCCTCCGTCCGTCCCCGCACCGGGGCGAGGAGGACGGGACGGGGAGGGGGGCCGTCGTCGCCGACGCAGTGCTCAGTAGTAGACGGCGAGCGGGCCGGCCGGGCCGTCCACGACCTCGAAGGGGGTGTGGAAGATGCCCTGGAGCACGTCCGGGCGCATGATCTCGGCCGGGGTGCCGACCGTGGAGACCCGGCCGTCGTTCATGGCGACGATCTGGTCCGCATAGGCGGCGGCGAAGTTGATGTCGTGCATGACGATCACCACGGTGCGGCCGAGGACGTCCGCGGTGCGGCGCAGCTGCTTCATCATCTGTACCGAGTGCTGCATGTCCAGGTTGTTCAGCGGCTCGTCCAACAGCACGTAGTCCGTGTCCTGCGCCAACACCATGGCCACGTAGGCCCGCTGGCGCTGACCGCCGGAGAGCTGGTCCAGGTAGCGGTTCTCATACGCGGTGAGATTGAGGAAGTCGATGGCCTCGGAGATGTACTTCTCGTCCTCCACCGTGATGCGGCCCCTGGAGTACGGGTAGCGGCCGAAGCCCACCAGCTGGCGGACCGTGAGGCGGGTGATGAAGTGGTTCTCCTGACGCAGGATCGCCAGGGTCTTCGCCAGCTCCCGGGCCGAGGTGCCGGTGATGTCCCTGCCGTTCACCGTGATGGTGCCGGAGTCCACCTCCTGGAGGCGGCCCATCATGGTGAGCACGGTGGACTTGCCGGCGCCGTTGGGGCCGACCAGGGCGGTCACGCCGCCGGCGGGGATCTCGAAGGACACCGGGCCGATGGTCGTCTCGGCGCCGTAGGTCTTGGAGACGTTCTCGAGGGTGATCACAGGCGGCCCTTCCGCATGATGACGAACAGGAAGACGAGTCCGCCCACGAGCTCGATGATCACCGTCACCGCGCCCTGGGCGTAGAAGACGTGCCGCAGCACGAAGTAGGCGGTGGAGAGGATCGCATAGCCGATGAGGAACGCGACCGGCAGCACCAGCCGATGGTCGTAGGTGTCCGTGGCCGAGTAGGCCAGGGTGGCCACGAGGAACCCGAGGAAGGTCATCGGGCCGATCAGAGAGGTGGTCATGGACATGAGCACGGACACCAGGAAGAGCGAGACCATGACCTCCCGCTTGTGGTTCAGCCCCAGGTTGTTGGTCACGTCTGCACCGAGCGCCACCAGGTTCATGCGGCGGGCCCGCAGCCAGATCACCAGGCCGGTCACCGCGACGATCGGGATGACGTACTTCAGGTTGGCCGTGTCCGCGTTGCCGATGTTGCCGAACAGGCGGGCGGTAAGCAGGTCGAACTCGTTGGGGTCCATGATGCGCTGCATGAAGGAGGACAGCGAGCCGAGGCCGCCGCCGATCACGACGCCCACCAGCAGCATGATGTGGATCGATCCGAGCCGGCCGGAGAGCAGCCACGTGTAGAGCGCCGTGGCGAACAGGACCATGGCGCCGGCCTGGAGGAAGAACTGCGCTCCCCCGGCGAAGAGCGTCAGGCCCGCGGCGCCCAGGAAGAAGACGGTGGCGGTCTGGATGACCGTGTACAGGGCTTCGAAGCCCATGATCGAGGGCGTGATGATCCGGTTGCCCGTGGCGGTCTGGAAGGAGACCGTGGCGAAGGCCTGGCAGAACGCGACGACGGCGATCACCACCAGCGCGTCCATGCGCATGCCGACGATCAGCTCGAAGGCCCGGGTGCCCGGGGCGGCCTTGTTGTCCCAGAGCAGGATGCCGAGGGTGGAGCCGGCCGAGACCAGCACGAGCACCGCGACCAGCAGGATGTACCGGGTGCGGTGGCGGGAGTCGGTGAACGGCCCGGACTGGCGCGGCCTGTCCGCCGTGGAGGCGGGGGCCTGCGCGGAGTCCGGTCCGGCGCTGGAGGTCTTGAGCACGTCAGGCACCGCGGCGCCTCCTCACGAGCAGGAACACGAAAACGCCGGCGCCGACGATGCCCAGGATGACGGACACGGGCACCTCGAACGGGGCGATGACCACACGGGCGAGGATGTCGCAGACGCCCACGATCCACACGCCGACCATGCACACCCACGGCAGGTTCGACCGCAGGTCGTCGCCGCGGACCATGGACACCAGGTTCGGCACCACGAGCCCGAGGAACGGCAGGGACCCGATGACCACGGTGGTCACACCGGTCACCAGTGCCACCATGGTGACGCCGGTGAAGACCACCGCCGTGTAGTTGAGGCCGACGTTCGTGGCGATGTCCTTGCCGAGGCCCGCCACGGTGAAGCGGTCGGCGATCACGAACACGGCCACGAGGACCACGAGGGTGGCCCACATCGGCAGGTAGCGGCTGCCGACGACGGACGTGAAGGAGCCGTTGAACCACTGCCCCACCTGCTGGAGCATGTCCGTCTCCAGGGCCAGGAACGTGGAGGCCGCCCCCACGACGGCGCCGAGCATGATGCCCACGATCGGCACGATCAGCGAGGACTTCAGGGTCACCCGCCGCAGGAAGAGGAAGAACACGAGCGTGCCCACCAGCGCGAACACGATGGCCCCGACCATGCGGACCATCAGCGGGGCGCCCGGGAACAGGATCAGCGTGATCAGCAGGCCCAGGCCCGCCCACTCGGTGGTGCCCGTGGTGGTGGGCTCCACGAACCTGTTCTGCGTCATCAGCTGCATCACCAGGCCGGCCATCGCCATCGCGGATCCGGCGAGCACGAGGGAGACCGTGCGCGGGACGCGGGTGGTCTGGAACATCGCCCAGCCGCCCTCAGCGTTGACCACGTCGTAGACGCCCACGAAGAGGGACGTCACCACCACCGCCAGGGTGATCAGTCCACCGACCAGCAGGGGCCAGGTGCGCTGCCACCGGGTCTTGGGCCGCCGTACCGGCACCGGGGGGACCCAGCAGAAGCGGTCGTCACCGTCCGCGGCGCGGGCCATGGGGTCACGGCGAAGCGCCGGGTCCGCTGCCGGACCCGGCGCCTGCGTGCTCGTGTGAGCGGAGGTCATGCCTTGCTCTCGAACGCGTCTGCGATCTCGTTCATGAGGGTCGTGTAGTTCTGGATGTCCTCAGTGAGGTAGAAGTTGTTCGGCAGGTAGATGATCTGATCCTCCTTCACCGCCGTGACGTCCTTCAGGGCCGGGGACTGCTTGATGAGCTCCTCCGCGGTGGAGTAGTCCGCCTCCTTCGAGGCGCTCGTGGCCGCGTCGCGATCCATCACGATGATCCAGTCAGGGTTCGACTGCGCAATGGCCTCGACCGAGATGTCGTCGCCCATGTGGTTGGTCGAGCCATCCTGATCCAGGGACGGGGTCAGGCCGAGCATGTCGAACACCGGGCCGACCGCACGACCGGTGCTCGGGGCCGCGTAGGCGAGGTTGCCGCCGGAGGCGATCAGGCCCATGACGGTCTGGTCCTTGTCATAGGCGTCCTTGGCGCGCTCGATGGAGGCGTCGAAGTCCTCGATCAGCTTCTTCGCGTCGTCCTGGTGGCCGAAGACGTCGCCGAGCAGGGTGGTGTGCTGCTTCAGGGCCTCGTCCATCCGGAAGTCCTCGGCCTCGGTGTCGATGTTGGTGTCCACGACGGCGGCCTCCGGGGCCAGGCCCTTGATGTCCTCCTTCATGCCGGAGAACCGCTGACCGTTGATGATCAGGTCCGGCTCGGCGGTGACGAAGCCCTCCATGTCCGGCTCACGGTGGGAGCCGAGGTCGTAGACGTCATCGTCCTCCTCGTAGGAGACCCCCGTGCCGTTCATGAGCGCACGAGGCGCGGCGGAGAGCTCGACGCCCCAGTCGTCCAGGGTGCGGAAGGAGCGGTTGTCCGTGGCGATGACGCTCTCCGGGTCCTCGGGCAGCGTGATCTCATCGCCGGCCATGTCCGTGACGGTGGCGGCGGGGGTGCCCTGCTCTGCTTGCGAGGCGGAGGCGGAGGCGCCGCTGCTCGTGGAGGAGGTGTCCCCTCCTGCGCAGGCGGACAGCGCCAGGAGGGCGGCGGCGGAGAGGGCGAGGGCGCCGGTGGGGCGCTGGCGGAAGAAGGCCATGGAAGTGCTCCCTTTGCGTGACGGGCCGGATTCAAGGTCCGGCGGTCGGTGAGTGTGATGGCGAGGCCCTTAGGTCAGGCATGCCTTAGTCGCCCGATTAGCGTACATGACTGTTGCCTAATCACCCAACCACCCGGGGATAGCTCACACGCCGCGCACCTGACCTGGGCCTTCTCCGCCGGATGCGCATTCCGCGTGCGGCCTGCGGGTCAGAGCGGGGTCACCTCGAGAGCCACCTTGGTCTCTCCGACCCGGGCCAGCACAAGGGTTGCGTGGCGCCCCGCCGCGCTTCCCGACGACGGCCCCGTCGCCTTCCGGCCCTTCCTCGCCTTCTTCGCACCCCCGCCGCCGAGCAGCTCCGCGCGCAGCTGCTCCGGGGTGACGGAGACGCCGCGCTTCTTCACGTCCAGGCGCGTCACGCCGGTCTCACGCGCCCAACGCTTGAGGTGCCTGGTCTGCAGGGGGTGGACGGCCTCGATGCGGTAGCCGTCGGCGAGATCGGACTGCAGTGCGTCGTCGGCGACGAGGTACGCGAGGTGGGCGTCGAGCATCCGGGTGCGGTGGCCGCCGTCGTGCCAGCGGGCACCGAGGTCGGAGACGAGCCCGGCGCGGATGACCGCACCGTCCGGTTCGTAGAGGACGGCACCGGGCAGGGCAGCCAGCCCCGCCTCGCCGACCTCGTCGAGCTCCGGCGAGCCGTCCCGGTCCACGGCGCTGACGATCTCCGCCGAGGCGCCGGTACGCTCGCCGCGCGTGCGCAGCACCAGGGCGGCCCGGCGGACGCCGGGGCGCGCCAGGGAGCCGGTGTAGAGGCAGACCTCGGTGACCTCGCCGTCCGCGGAGACCCACTGCGCCTCCGCACCGGCGGGGACGGCTCCGTGCGGCAGGCCGGGGCCGAGCTTCACGGCCAGACGGTGACCGGCCTCCGCGAGCGCGAAGACGTCGGTCAGAGTCGGTGAGAACGCCTCCGGATCGAACACCCGGGCCGCGGATGCGGCGCCGGTGACCTGACGCCGGGCCGGGTCGAGCCAGAGGGCATCGACCTGCCCGGCATGGGCCGCCGCCCAGGCGATGCCGTCAGCGTGGAGGACCTCGGCGCGGGGACTGCCCGCAAGGTTCGCGGCGGCGGCCGCGGCCACCGTGGCGTCCCGCTCCACAGCGGTCACGCGCAGGCCTGCGCGGGCGAAGGCGAGGGCGTCCGCCCCGATGCCGCAGCCCAGGTCCGCCACATGCCGCACCCCTGCTGCGGCCAGGCGGGAGGCATGGTGCTCTGCCACCACCAGGCGTGTGGCCTGCTCGAGCCCGTCACGGGTGAGCAGCAGCTCCCAGGCCTGCGAGCCCAACTTGGCGGCGGCCTTCGCCCGCAGGGACAGCTGAGTGAGCACGGCGGCCACCGTCTCGGCGGAGTGGCCGGCCGCCCGCAGGCGGGAGGAGGTCGCCAGCGGGTCCGCGGCGTCCTCGGCCCGCAGCGAGTCCAGCAGCGCCCGCCCCTCCGGGTCGAGGACGGGGGCGAGCACCGTGGCGTCCGGGACCGAGTCCGCGGCGGCGGGACGGAAGGTCGACACGCACATGGACCCCACTCTACGGACCCGTTCGGCAAGGACCGACGGCGGGCCGAACCCGGCGCACCGACGCCCCGGACGCCGCCCGTGCGGCTGCCCAGCGTGCACCGGTCCCGCCGCCCCTTGGGTCACAGGGGATCCACGTCACAGGCGTCACCAGGGCGGCCGGGCCGACCGTAGGATGTCCGCATGACTCTGGACTTCGCACACTCCGACCAGTCCACCCTCGGCATCGAGTGGGAACTGGCCCTCGTGGACGCGGCCACCGGAGACCTGCGCGCCGAAGCGCCGCAGGTGATCGAGGCCATGGCCCGGGCCGCTGGCCTCGACGACGCGGAGGACAACCCGCATGTCACCGCCGAGCTGCTGGAGAACACGGTGGAGCTCGTGACCGGCGTACACCGCAGCGTGGACTCGGCCGTCACCGAGCTCGGCGCGATCGCCGGAGACGTGCTGTCCGCCGCCGAGCAGCGCGGCCTGCACCTGTACTGCCAGGGCTCCCACCCGTTCGCCGAGCCCTACATGCAGAAGGTGACGGACAAGGAGCGCTACGGCCGCATGGTCGAGCTCACCCAGTACTGGGGCCGGCAGATGCTGATCTTCGGCGTCCACGTGCATGTCGGCCTGGACGACGTGTCCAAAGCCATGCCCGTCGTCAACGGACTGGTGAACCGCTTCCCGCACTTCCTGGCCCTGTCCGCGTCCTCCCCCTTCTGGGCCGGCCTGGACACCGGCTACCAGTCCCAGCGCACGCTGGTGTTCCAGCAGCTGCCCACCGCGGGCCTGCCGTTCCAGTTCGAGGAGTACGACGAGTTCGTCGCGTGTGTGGAGGACATGGTCTCCTCCGGGATGATCGAGGATGCCACGGAGTGCCGCTGGGACGTCCGCGCGGTGCCGCGCCTGGGCACGGTGGAGATGCGGGTGTGCGACGGCATGGCGACGCTCGAGGAGATCGGTGCCGTCGCCGCCCTGACCCAGTGCCTGGTCCACGACCTCGCCGCCTCCCTGGAGCGGGGCGGCACCGTTCCGGTGCTCCCCCCGTGGTACTCGCAGGAGAACAAGTGGCGCGCCGCCCGGTACGGCATGGATGCGAAGGTCATCATCGCCCCGGACGGCACCAAGGCTCCGGTGGGCGAGCACCTGTCCGACGAGTTGGACCGCCTGGCCCCGGTGGCCCGTGAGCTCGGCTGCGAGGAGCAGCTGGCCCACGTGCACACGATGATGGCGGAGAACGCCGCACACCGGCAGCGCCGCATCGAGCAGGAGGCCTCCGCCGTCCCGCCGGCCGAGGGGCAGGACCAGGACGACCACGTCGCCCCGCTGCGCGCTGTGGTGCGCGACGCCGCGACCCGCACCCGCCGGTCCCTGCACGCCGCGCGGGGCCGGGCCGACTGAGTCTCAGACGCTGACGACCTGGACCGGAAGCCCCGGGTCGGCGCCGAGGTCGGCCGGGGACGGTGCCACGCCGTCCATGACGAGGCGCGCGCCGAGCGCCGCGACCATCGCGCCGTTGTCCGTGCAGAGGGTCACCGGCGGGACGGTCAGCTCGATGCCCGCGGAGCGGCAGCGGTCCGCCAGCAGCCCGCGCAGACGGGAGTTCGCGGCCACGCCGCCGCCGAGCAGCAGGTGCCGGATCCCGTGCTCGCGGCAGGCGCGCACGGCCTTCGCGGTGATCACGTCCGCCACGGCCTCCTGGAAGGAGGCGGCGATGTCCGCGGCGGGCACCTGCATGTCCCGGGCCTCGAACTGCTCCACTGCGCGGGAGACGGCGGTCTTCAGTCCGGAGAAGGACCAGTCGTGCCGGTGCTTCCCCGGCTCCTGTGCCGAGCCGACGAACTTGCCGGCGGTGAGTCCGCGCGGGAAGCGGAAGGACGTGGGGTCGCCCTCCTTCGCCATGCGGTCGATCACGGGGCCGCCGGGGTATCCGGCGCCGATGAGCCGGGCGACCTTGTCATAGGCCTCGCCGGCGGCGTCGTCGATGGTGGAGCCCAGCAGGGTAACGTCCGTGCTGAGGGAGTCCACCTTGAGGATCTCGGTGTGGCCGCCGGAGACCAGCAGTGCGCCGAGGTCGTCAGGCAGGGCATCGCCCCACGCCTCGGGTCGGACGCCGTCGATCAGGCCGACGCTCACGTGCGCCACGAGGTGGTTGATGCCGTAGAGCGGCTTGCCGGCGGCGGCCGCCAGGGCCTTGGCACCGGAGACGCCGACCATGAGGGCGCCGGCCAGGCCCGGCCCGGCGGTCACGGCGATCGCGTCCAGCTCGTCCAGGGTGACGTCGGCGGCCTCGAGCGCACGGCGGATGGTCGGGATGAGCGCCTGCAGGTGCGCACGGGCCGCGATCTCCGGGATGACGCCGCCGAAGCGGACGTGCTCCTCCACCGAGGAGGCGACCTCATGGGCCAGCAGCCGCGTGCCGCGCACGATGCCCACGCCGGTCTCGTCGCAGGAGGTCTCGATGCCGAGCACGAGCGGGGAGCAGGAGGTGGTGGGCATGGCTGTCATCCTACGTCCGTCCCCTCGCCCGTCCCCGGCGCGTCCTGCGGCGGTGCGGCGTCGACCGGTCGGTCCGCGGCCGTGAGCTCCCGGCGCATGATCAGCGCGTCCTCGCCGCCGGGGTAGTACCGGCGGCGGGTGTGGATGTGGGCGAACCCGTGCCGCTCGTAGAGGCGGCGGGCCGGCTCGTTGGAGGCGCGGACCTCGAGCATCAGGGCCTCTGCGCCGCGGTGGGCGGCTTCGGCGACCATCCAGGCCAGCTGCGCGGCACCCAGGCCGCGGCCCTGGGCCTCGGGGACGGTGCCGATGGTCTGCACGTCTGCCACGTCCCCGGCGACCATGATGCCGCCGTAGCCGACGATGTCCCCCGGGTGCTGCCCGGCCTCGGTGTCCGCGGTCTCGTCCCGGACGACGACGCGGTAGTCGCGGGTGGTCGGGCGCCCGGCGAGGTCCTCGGCGCCGTGCGGGCCGGACTGGGCGAGCTCGGCCTCGTAGAACTCCGGCGGCCACGCGTCCAGGGGGAAGAGGACCTGCTCGTGCTGCAGCACCTCGGGGACGTCCCAGACGGTCATCGGGCGGATCAGGAAGCCGGGGGGCAGAGCGGCGGCCGGCTGGCTCTGCCCCGTCATACGGTGGCCCGCTTGCGGGGGCCGGGGACCTTCGCATCCGACTCGCGCAGGTAGAGCGGGGTGAGCGGACGCAGGCCGCGGCCGCGGCGCAGGGCCAACGCGGCGACCTCGCCGACGGCGGCCGCCTCGGGGACGGCGTCCTCCCAGCCGGGGACGGCACGCACCTGGTCCGGGTAGAGGCCGGCCCCGGCGCCGTAGACGGGCAGGTCCGTGACCTCGGCGGCGCCGGTGACGAAGGGTCCGTGCAGGGTGGTGGCCTGGCCGCCGACCTGCACGTGGTGGGACCAGTAGACCTCGCGGCGGCGGGCGTCGATGGCCACCACGTACTCCTCCACTCCCACGGAGAAGGCGTGGACGGCCGCGCGGTGCGCCAGGGCGTCCAGGCTGCAGACGCCGTGGACGGGCACGTCCCAGCCGAAGCCGAGGGCCTCGGCCGTGGCCAGGCCGGCGCGCAGTCCGGTGAAGGGGCCGGGCCCCACCCCCACGGCGATGCCGTCCAGGTCCTTGCCGTCCACGCCGGCCTCGGCGAGGACCTGCTGCACGGCCGGCGTCAGGGCCTCGGCGTGGGAGGTGGTGTCCACCGCCGTCCAGCAGGCGCGGGTCTGACCGTCGGCCACGAGGGCGACCGAGGCGGCGGCGGAGGTGTCCAGGGCGAGCAGGGTGGGCATGCCGGCCAGTCTATGCCGGTCCCCTGCCGCCGGCTCCGCCGGCCAGGGCGGCGAGGTCTGCGCCGGCCCAGCGGGGGCCGTAGGCGCGGACCACCACGGTGCGCGTCTCGTCGTCCCCGTCGCCGTCCTCGTCCGAGAAGTCGGTGACGATGCCGCCGGAGGCGAGCGGGCCGTCGTCGTGGTCCTCCTCCAGGTCCGAGCCGGTGGCGCGGAGAAGGTGCAGGTCCAGCCAGGAGGCGTCCGGGTCCGCGGGGAACCCGGCGAGGGACTCGGCCAGGCCGCGGCCCCACTCGACCACGGTGACCGAGTGCGGCACGGATTCCTCCAGGTCCAGGTCCGTCAGCTCGGCGGCCGAGCGCAGGCGGTAGGCGTCCACGTGGACCAGGTCCGGCCCCCCGTGCTCGGCCGGGTGGATGCGGGAGAGCACAAAGGTGGGCGAGATGATCCCCTCGCGCACGCCGAGTCCGCGGCCCAGGCCCTGGGTGAACGTCGTCTTGCCGGCCCCGAGGTCGCCGGTGAGGACGAGGACGTCTCCGGCACGCAGCAGGCCGGCCAGCGCGGCCGCCACGTCCCGGGTGGCCTCCGCACCGGGCAGCGGCAGCTCCACAGTCTGCACGGGCTCCGGGGCACCGCGCAGCAGCGAGTCCACCTCGGCCGAGGGGTGCGCCGGTGCCGGGTGGGAGGCGGCGGTGGGCTTGTGCGGCTGCTCGGTCACGGGCGGCCCTCCGTGACGGCGGGCAGGTCGGCGGCGAGGGCCGGCGTGCCGTGGACGTGGATGCGCGTCAGGCGGGCGCCGAGGCGGGTGACGAGCTCGTAGTTGATGGAGCCGGCGGCCGCGGCCCAGGCGTCGGCGGGGATGCCGGAGGCAGGGCCGAACAGCTCGACCGGGGTCCCGACGCGTTCACCGGTCCGGGAGGCGTCCGCCGCGGGGCCGAGGTCCACGACCATCTGGTCCATGGCCACGCGGCCGACGACCTCGAGGCGCCGTCCGCCCACCTGCACGGGGGCGTGCGTCGCCACGCGGGGGACGCCGTCCGCGTAGCCCAGCGGGATCAGGCCGAGGCGGGTGGGACCGGCGGTGCGGTAGAGGTAGCCGTAGGAGACGCCCTGGTCCGCGGGGACCTCCTTGAGGTTGGCCAGGGACGTGCGCACGGACATGGCCGGACGCAGGCCGAGCTGCTCGGCCGAGGTGCCCTCGAACGGGGAGAGCCCGTAGATCCCGAGGCCGATGCGGACCATGTCCAGGTGGACGTCGTCTCGGGTCAGCGCCGCCGGGGTGTTCGCCAGATGCCGGACCACCGGTCGGTCCCCTCCGAGGCCGGCCGCCTGCAGCCGCTGGAACCCGGCGTGGAAGGCGGCCAGCTGGGCGTCGGTCTCGGCGGCCCGTGCGGGCTCGTCCGCCACGGCCAGGTGGGAGAACATGCCCTCCACGGCCAGCACGCCCTCGGCCTGCAGGGCGGCGGCCCGGTCCACGAGCTGCGGCCACTGCGCAGCGGTGGCGCCGTTGCGGCCCAGGCCGGTGTCCAGCTTCAGGTGCACGCGAGCGGTGCGGCCGACCGCGCGGGCGGCGTCTGCGACGGCCTCCAGGTCCCAGCCGGAGACGCCCAGGGTGACGTCCGCGGCCACGGCGGCGGCGAAGTCCGTGTGGACGGTGTGCAGCCAGGCGAGGATCTCGCCGTCCACCCCGGCGGCGCGCAGGGCCAGGGCCTCGGAGACGTGGGCGACGCCGAGCCGGTCCGCCCCGGCGGCGAGCGCGGCCCGGGCCACCGGGGTGGCTCCGTGTCCGTAGGCGTCGGCCTTCACCACGGCCGTGAGCAGGGCACGGGTGCCGTCCGGGCGGGTGAGGCGCTCGCGCAGGGTGCGCACGTTGTGGGCGATCGCGTCCAGGTCCACCACCGCGGCGCGCTCGGCGGGCGGCCCGGCGGGGCCCTCCGCTGTGGGCGCGGTGACGGCGCCGACGGGGTCGGCGGAGTCGGCGGCGGTGGGGTTCTCGCTCATGGAGGCCTTCCAGGTGGTCACGGGCGCAGCGCCGGCGGACGGCCGGGCCGCTGCGGGGCGGTGTCGCTGCGGGTCGATGTCGATTCAAACAGGCCGGCGGCGGGCGGCCCGGTGCGCCGCGCGGTGAGGGCCGGACGCCACATCCGGCCGAGGAGAGCGGCGACGGCCTCGTGCAGCTGGCTGGCGCGCACCAGGGTCTGCTGCTGCAGGCCGGCGGCGCCGGCGGCGTGCAGCCAGGCACCGGCGGCGGCGAGGGCGGCGGCCCGGTCCCCGTCCACCGGGGCGGTGTCCGGCCCCGAGGCGCCCTGGCGGCTCGGCCCGGACGATGCCTCGGCGGCCCGTTCCGCCCGTGCCACGGCCGCCGCCAGCACGGCGCCGAGGACGCCGGAGAGCACGTCCCCGCTGCCGGCGACGGCCAGCTCCGGCCCGCCCTCGCGCACGCACCACAGCGCACCGGACGGGGAGGCCACCAGCGTCTGCGGACCCTTGAGCAGGATCACCGCGCCGGTGGCCTCGGCGAAGTCCCGCAGGTCCTGCCCCGGACCCCGACGACGGCCGCTCGCCTCCGCCTCGCAGGTCGCCTCGGTCTGCCGGCCCAGCCGGCTGCCCAGACGCGCCCACTCCCCCGCGTGCGGAGTCAGGACGGCCTGCACGCCGGCCGCACGCAGACGGTGCAGGTCCTCGGCGGTGACGAGCTCGAGGGCGGAGGCGTCCAGGACCACGGCGCCCCCGCGGCGCTGCACGGCCGCATCGAGGACCGCGTCGAGGCGCGAACCGGCGGCGGCGTCCGTGTCCAGGCCGGGGCCGACGACCCAGGCATGGGTGCGCTCGGCGGCCGAGGGCTCAGTCCCGCCGACGGCCTCGGGCCAGACGGTGAGGCACGCGGCGCGGACGGCGTCCGGGGCGGCCAGGTGCACCATCCCGGCGCCGGCGGCCAGGGCGCCGCCGGCGCACAGCAGCGCGGCCCCCGGGTAGCGCGGTGAGCCCGCGGCCACGCAGGCCAGGCCACGGCGGTACTTGTGGGCGTCCGCCGCCGGGGCCGGCACCAGGGCGGCGGCCCGCGGGGCGTCCATGAGCTCCAGCCGTTCGCGGGGCTCGGTGGGCAGGTGCGGGCCGAGGCCGATGTCCACGACGTGCACGTCCCCGGAGGCGGCGGCACCGGGCCCGACGAGCAGGCCGTTCTTCAGGGCGCCGAAGGTGACGGTGGAGGAGGCGGCGAGGACCTCGCCGGCCACGTCGCCGGTGTCCGCGTCCACCCCCGTGGGCACGTCGCAGGCGACGACGGCGGCGCCGGCCGGGACGGCGCGGGCCGGAGACGGAAGGACGACCTCGCCGGTGGTGCCGGTGCCGAGGATGCCGTCGACCACCACGTCCGCGTCGGCGGGCAGGGCGTCGGCGAACCGGCCGCCTGCCGCGCGCAGGGCCGCCGCACCGGCCACGTGGAGCCTCGGGGTTCCGTGCTCGTCCCGGCTCGTGGGGACCGCCGTACAGGCCACCCCGCGGCGGCGCAGGAAGGCCAGGGCCCACAGGGCGTCGCCGCCGTTGTTGCCCGAGCCGACCAGGGCGGCGACCACCGTGCCGGCCACCCGCCCCGTACGCTCGCGGAGCACGTCGAGCACATGCCCGGCCAGCGCCCAGGCGGCGCGGCGCATCAGCTCGTCGCCGCGGCCGGCGTCCAGCAGCGGGCGCTCGGCCGCGCGCACGGCGGCGCCGGAGACGGCGAAGGAGTCGAGAGCACTCATGGGCGGGCCTCAGCGATGCAGTAGGCGACGGCCACCGGACCGTCGTGGCTGAGGGTCAGGTGCCAGTCGGTCACGCCGAGCCGGTCCGCGCACTCCTGCACGGTGCCGGACAGGCGCACCTCCGGGCGGCCGTCCCCATGTTTCGGGCGCGGGACCTCACAGTGCTGCCACTGCATCCCGGCGGGGGCGCCGAGGGCCTTGGCGATCGCCTCCTTGGCCGCGAAGCGCGCGGCGAGGGAGGCCGTCGAAAGGTCACGCTCGGCCGGGGTGAACAGGCGCTCGCGCAGGGCCGGAGTGCGCTCCAGCTGGCGCTCGAAGCGGGCCACGTCCACGACGTCCACGCCGATGCCCACGATCATCCGTCAGTCCTTCCGCGTCGCGACGCCCGGGACGGACGTCTGTGCCGCCCAGTCTGCCGGATCGACCGTCCTGGCCGCCGAAGACGACGCACCGACCTGCTTGAGCCGGTCCACCGACCACTGGAGCCAGTCCGAGTGCTGGTCGCAGCCCGGGGTGACCGCCACCTTCAGGAACGCGCCGGTCCCGTAGAGCGTCTGCTGCACCTGCGTGCCCAAGCCCTCCTGCCGGTGGTACTGGTACATGGCCACGGACTCGCCGGGACCGGACCAGCAGCGCTCGGCCAGGATGCGCGAGCGCTCCAGGTGCCGGCCATCGGTGAGCACGCCGAGGCTGTGCAGGCCCAGGGCCTCCATGCGCTCGGTGGCGAAGACGACCTCTCCCTGGGTGGTCACCGGGTCCGGGGAGAAGCACTCCACCGTCACGCCGTCCAGGCGGGGATCCGCCTCGGCGGGCGGGCCGCAGAGCCTCTCGAACCCGTCCGGGCGCAGGTGCCCGGAGACGAACAGGCGGTCCGTGACCCCCTTGCCCGCAAGCTCGAGGGCGGCGTCGTAGACGGCCGGGTCCGTGTAGAGCACCAGCACGGCGTCCACGTGCGCCGGCTCGTCCGGGGCCGGGTTCGTGGTCAGCCAGAACCCCCATCCGAGGACCGTCGCCACCGCCAGGGCGAGGAGCGCCGCCAGGGCGGCCACCGTCCGCCTCAGGATGCGGTGACGGCGGGTGCCGGCGGCGCGCGGCCGTCGTCGGGAGGGGCCGGCCGGGTGCGACCCGGCCCCCGAAGGCCGGGGCCCGGACCCGGGGGCGAGGGTGCCGGGGCGGCGCCGGGTCCGGCGCCCGGCGGCCGCGGCGTGCCGGCGCACCCCGTCCAGGTCCAGCGCGCCCACGAGTCAGACCTGGCGCAGGACCACGGTCGAGCGGGGCGGCAGGTCCAGGACCTGGCCTGCGGTCACCTGCGGGCCGTGCTCCGCGCCGCCGCGCAGGCCCTCCGGGTCGAAGGTGCCGGAGGTGTCTACCACGACTTCCCACCGCCCGGGGAAGAACGGTCCGGGCAGGGTGTACGGCACCGGCTCCCACCACGCGTTCATGAGGATGTAGAAGTCCTTCTCCGCCACGCTCGGCTCCTGGTCCGCCTCCGGCACGGCGTGGCCGTTGAGGTAGAACGCGATCGAGCGGGCGCCCTCCTCCCAGTCCTCCTCGGTCTTGGCGGCGGCATCCGGCTGCAGCCACACGATGTCCGGCAGCGGGGCGTGGACGTCGCGGGCGGCGGGACGGCCGTCGAAGTGGCGGTGGCGGCGGAACACCGTGTGGTCCTTGCGCAGGCGCACCACCGAGGCGGTGAAGTCCACCAGGTCCTCGTCCGCCTCGTCCCAGTGGATCCAGGACAGCTCCGAGTCCTGGCAGTAGACGTTGTTGTTGCCGTGCTGGGTGCGGCCGAGCTCGTCGCCGTGGGAGATCATCGGCACCCCCTGGGACACCATGAGCGTGGCCAGGAAGTTGCGCTGCTGGCGGGCACGCAGGGCGTTGACCTCCGCGTCGTCCGTCTCCCCCTCCACGCCGCAGTTCCAGGACCGGTTGTGGGAGTCGCCGTCGTTGTTGTCCTCACCGTTGGCGTGGTTGTGCTTCTCGTTGTAGGAGACCAGGTCCCGCAGCGTGAAGCCGTCGTGGGCGGTGACGAAGTTGACCGAGGCGCCCGGAGTGCGGCCGTCGCCCTCGTAGAGGTCCGCCGAGCCGGTCAGGCGGGTGGCGAACTCGGAGAGGGTGCCCGGCTCACCGCGCCAGAAGTCGCGCACGGTGTCCCGGTACATGCCGTTCCACTCGGACCAGATGCCCGGGAAGTTGCCGACCTGGTAACCGCCCCAGCCCACGTCCCACGGCTCGGCGATCAGCTTCACCGTGCGCAGCACCGGGTCCTGCCGGACCACGTCGAAGAAGCCGGAGAGCATGTCCGGCCCCTGTTCGCCCTCCACCCGGGTGAGCGTGGTGGCCAGGTCGAAGCGGAAGCCGTCCACGTGCATCTCGGTGACCCAGTGGCGCAGCGAGTCCATGACCAGCTGCAGGGCCTTCGGGGAGGACAGGTCCACCGAGTTCCCGGTGCCCGTGTAGTCCATGTAGTGGCGCTCGTCGCCCTCGACGAGGTGGTAGTAGCCCGGGTTGTCCACGCCGCGGAAGGACAGGGTCGGGCCCAGGTGGTTGCCCTCGGCGGTGTGGTTGTAGACCACGTCCAGGATGACCTCGAGGCCGGCGGCGTGCAGGTCCTTCACCATCTGCTTGAACTCACGGACCTGGCCGCCGAGCTCGTCGGTGGCGGCGTACGCGCGGTGCGGTGCGAAGTAGCCCAGCGTGTTGTAGCCCCAGTAGTTGGACAGGCCCTTGTCCTGGAGCGTGGAGTCGTTGACGAACTGGTGCACCGGCATCAGCTCGACGGCGGTCACGCCGAGGCGGTGGAAGTGCTCGATCACCCTCGGGTGCGCCATGCCGGCATAGGTGCCGCGCAGCTCCTCCGGCAGGTCCGGGTGCAGGGCGGTCATGCCCTTCACATGGGTCTCGTAGACGACCGTGTCCGACAGCTCGGTCTCCGGGCGCGCGTTGTCGCCCCAGTCGAAGTCGTCCTCCACCACCACGCCGAGCATGACGGCGCCCAGGCCGTCCGTGGTGTCCATGGTGTCCTCGTCCCCGAAGACGTAGGCGAACTGCTCCTGGCCCCAGCGGTGCTCGCCGTCCAGCGCCTGGGCATAGGGGTCCACGAGCAGCTTGTGCGGGTTGAACCAGTGGCCCTGCGCCGGCGCCCAGGGGCCGTGGACCCGGTAGCCGTACCGCTGGCCGTGGCCGACGCCGGGGACATAGGCATGCCAGGTCGTGTCGTGGCGGTGGGTGACCTCGAGGCGTTCCTCGGAGCCGTCGTCGTGGACGAGGCACAGCTCGACCCGCTCGGCCTCACGGCCGACGGCGAGCGCGAAGTTGGTGCCCTGCTCGTCCGGGGTGGCGCCGAGGGGGTAGGGGCGGCCGGGCTCGATGGTGCGCATGGGTCTCCGTGGGGACGGTGGGCTGGGGTCTCGCGGACGGTCCGAGATCTGTGACGGACACGACCGGGTCCGGGCGCCTTGGCGCTCGGACGGGACTCATCGTAGTGCCCGCTGCCCGAGGTTCCCTGGACGGCGGGCGGCTGAGTCGCCCGGCGGCGGGCGGCAGGACGGACACACAGAGTTCAGGCGGCGTTGCCCCCTGGTCCACCTCCCATCACCGTCCTCTCATCCGGTGTTCCTAGCGTGGATGCCGTCGCCGGAGATCCCGGCGAGAAGCAGATGGACAGGACACTGCCGCCAGCAGGCAGAGGAAGGCGGAGGCATCGTGCGCATCTCCGTGATCGGCACCGGCTACCTGGGCGCCACGCACGCCGCGTGCATGGCCGAGCTCGGCTTCGAGGTGATCGGCGTGGACATCGATCCTGCCAAGATCGAGCGCCTGGCCCGCGGTGAGCTCCCCTTCCACGAGCCCGGCCTGGCGGAGCTGATCGTCAAGCACGTGGAGTCCGGTCGGCTGCGCTTCACCACGGACTATGCGGAGGTCGGCGGCTGGGCGGACGTGCACTTCATCGGCGTCGGCACCCCGCAGCGCAGCGGCGAGCATGCCGCGGACATGCGCTACGTGGACGCGGCCCTGACCTCCCTGGCCGAGTCAATCTCGAAGGACGCCCTGATTGTGGGCAAGTCCACCGTGCCCGTAGGCACCGCGGACCGCCTCGCCGGGCTGCTGGCACAGCTGCGTGCGGCCAACGGCCTGCCCGGCACCGTGGAGCTGGCCTGGAATCCGGAGTTCCTGCGCGAGGGCTTCGCCGTGAAGGACACCCTGACCCCGGACCGGATCGTGGTGGGCGTGGCCTCCGAGCGCGCCGAGCAGGTGCTGCGCGAGGTCTACGCCGCTCCCCTGGCGGCCGACACCCCGTGGATCGCCACCGACTTCCCCACCGCCGAGCTGGTGAAGGTCGCCGCCAACGCGTTCCTGGCCACGAAGATCAGCTTCATCAACGCCTTCTCCGAGATCACCGAGGCGGTGGGCGGCGACATCCGCACCCTCGCCGACGCCATCGGCCATGACGCCCGCATCGGCCGCCGCTTCCTCAACGCCGGCGTGGGCTTCGGCGGCGGCTGCCTGCCGAAGGACATCCGCGCCCTGCAGGCGCGGGCGGCCGAGCTGGGTCTGACCTCGACCATGCGCTTTCTGTCCGAGATGGACGCCATCAACCTGCGCCGCCGTGAGCGCGTGGTGGACCTCGCCGTGGACGTGCTCGCCGCGGACGCCGGCCACCGCAGGGCCGCCCCGGTCCAGGCGCTGCAGGGTGCCCGCATCGCGATCCTCGGCGTCGCCTTCAAGCCGGACTCGGACGACGTGCGCGACTCCCCCGCCCTGGACGTCGCCAACCGCCTCTACACGCTCGGCGCGGACACCGCTGTCTACGACCCTGAGGCCAATGCCAACGCCGCCGCCCGCTTCCCGCGCCTGGACTACGTGGACTCGGTCGAGGAGGCCCTGCGGGACGCCGACCTGGCGATCCTGCTCACCGAGTGGCGCGAGTTCCGGGAGCTGGCCCCCGCCCGCGTGGCCGAGCTCATGGCCACCCCTCGCCTGATCGACGGCCGCAACGTCCTCGATCGGGACGCCTGGGCGGCAGCCGGCGTCCCGGTCGTGGGCATGGGGCAGAAGGTGGTGCACGGCTCCCCCGCCTGAGCCTGACCGAAGCCGACGGCGAGGGTCCTTCCCGACGACGGCCGCCCTCCGGCCGACCCGCCGGCCGCTGCCGCAGACAGCGCACAACGACGACGCCCCGCCCTGTCACCCGGATAGGGTGCCCTCGCACTGTGCCTGCGGTGCGTTCAGACGAGGCGGGCGCCGCGGGCACCGATCTCGGCCACGGCGCGGCGACCGGCCGCTGCGTTGCCGCGCACCAGGCGGTCGCGGGACGCCGGCGCCCCGGCGGCGTTGACGACGAACGCGGTGCGCATCAGGTCCAACTCCTTGGCGAACACCTGGTCCCAGCCGGCCTGCCAGTACGGGCGGCCGATGTAGGTGAACGCGAAGGCGCGCTCGCCGTCACGCGAACACAGTGCGAGGGAGACGGAGCCGAAGCCTGCGCCGTCGTGACCGACGAGGACCTCGTCGGCGTACTCCGGGGCTGGGTCCGGCACGAGGAACAGCCCGTAGCCGTAGCCGGCCTGGACGGCCGGGCCGACGGGGGTGACCATGAGGTCCACGGTCTGCTGCGAGACCAGCTCGCCCCGCATGAGGGCCTGATAGAAGCGGGTGACGTCCGCGGCGGTGGTGTTCACCGCGGCGGCGGAGGCGAAGATCGACTGATCGATGGTCTCGAGGGCCTTGGCCTCGTGCGGACGCACGGCGGCGTCCTGCATCTCGGCGCCGCGGACGAGGGTGCCGTGCTCGAGGCGGGTGCGGTGCATGCCGGCCGGGCGGAAGACGCGGTCCCGGATGAGCTCAGGCATCCGGCGGCCGGTGACGGCCTCGACCATCATTTCCACCACCACGTAGCCCGTGTTGGAGTAGCCGTAGTCGGCGCCGGGCTCGAACCACCAGTCGGCCTGCTTCGCCAACTCGACGAGCTCACGCTGGCCGTAGTGGCGGGAGACGACCTCAGCGAGCTCGTCGAGATCCAGGTCGAAGAGGGACTGGCCGCGCATGATCACCCAGATGGCGTCCGGCATGCCGGAGGTGTGGTTCAGGAGCATCGAGAGGGTGACCTCATCCTCGTGCTCCGGCCACAGGCCGGGCAGGACCTCGCCGAGCGTGGAGTCCAGGGACAGGGTGCCGCGCTCGACCTCCTGCATGGCGACGGTGGCGACCATCCCCTTGGTGACCGAGGCGATGCGTGCCACCGAGTTCGCCCGCGCCGGGGCGTTGGCGTGCAGGCCGCGGGTGCCGGAGGCGGTGTCGAAGCGGCCCGCCGGACCCACCACGGAGCAGACGGCGCCGACGGCAGGCCACTGCACCACCGCGTCGAGGGCGTCCTGGATCGCCCGTTCATCCAGGCCGCGTCCGGAGTTCGGGTTCGGGCCCTTCGGAACGGCGGAGGCAGAGGAGGAAACGGTGGCAGGCAGCACCAGTCCGGCGAGGCCGGCGGTCATCCCCTGGGCGAACTGACGGCGGGTGGGGCTCATAGATGCATCCTTTCACGACATGTGATTTCGATCACTCTGGCGGGTCCGGTCACACTCTACCCCTGCCCTCCCTTCAGCCCGGGGCTGCGCTGTGCGCGGCCCACGCCGAGGACACCATCTGAGCGAGCGAGTGGCGCATGGCCCAGCCCAGGTCGGCCGCGGCCGCCGAGCCGTCCGCCACGATGCGCGCGGGGTCGCCGGGACGCCGCGGATGGACCTCCGGGAGCACGTCCGCACCGGTCTGGGCCACGATCGCCTCGACGATCTGCCGCACGGAGGTGCCCGTGCCGGAGCCGAGGTTGTAGACGGGCCGCAGCCTTCGGCCCGCGGCCAGCCGACGTGCGGCCGTCACGTGGGCGGCGGCAAGGTCTGCCACGTGCACGTAGTCGCGCACGCACGTGCCGTCCTCGGTCGGGTAGTCGTCGCCGTTGATGCGCGGGACGCGACCCTCGGCGAGCGCGGTGAACACCAGCGGGAAGAGGTTGTGCGGGCTGGTGTCCGGCAGTTCGGGCGCACCGGAGCCCACGACGTTGAAGTAGCGCAGGGACGTGTGCCGGATGCCGCGGGCCCTGCCCTGGTCCGCGAGCAGCCACTCGCCGATGAGCTTGGACTCGCCGTAGGGCGACTCGGGTGCGGTGGGCGTGTCCTCGGTGACCGTGTCCACGTCCGGGGTGCCGTAGACCGCGGCCGAGGAGGAGAAGACGATCGCCTCCACCCCGGCGACCTCCATGGCCTGAAGCACCGCTGCGGTGCCCGCCACGTTGGTGCGGTAGGTCCGCAGCGGCTCGGAGACGGAGACCCCCGCATACTTGAATCCGGCCACATGGACCACGCCGGCCACGGACTGCTCGGCCATGAAGGCGGCGAGCGCCTCGACGTCGTTGACGTCGGCCTCCAGGAAGGGGACGCGCTCCGGGACGAACCTCCGGTGCCCGGTGGAGAGGTCGTCCACCACGGCGACGTCCATCCCCTCCGCCAGGAACGCGCGCACCACGTGCGCGCCGATGTAGCCGGCGCCTCCGGTGACGAGCCAGGTCATGGTTCCCTCCTCCCGTCCCGGCCTCGGTGCGGGAGCGGGCGCTCCCCGGCGGGACGACACCACCCTGCCTGCCGGGGATGAGGCCGCGGTGAGAGCGTCCGCGAGCTCGGCGCTCGGCGCGGCCGCGACGGCGGCGGGGAGCAGCCGACCCGGCGGTCACGAGCCCGTGGCACAGGCCCCGGAACGGCGACGGCGCCCGACCCCACGGAGGGGACGGACGCCGTCGTTCTCAGGCCGGGGGCGTCACTCGACGGTGACGGACTTGGCGAGATTGCGCGGCTGGTCCACGTCGTAGCCCTTGGCGGAGGAGAGCTCCAGCGCGAAGATCTGCAGCGGGACGGTGGTCAGCAGCGGCATGAGCATCGGCTGGGTCTCCGGGACCTCGAACACGTTCTCGGCGTAGGCCTCCACGGCGGTGTCGCCGCGCTCGGCCACCACGAAGGTGCGGGCGCCGCGGGCGCGGACCTCCTGGATGTTGGAGACGACCTTGGCGTGCAGCGAGTGGCGGTCCATCGGGGACGGCATCACCACGAAGACCGGCTGGCCCTCGTCGATCAGGGCGATCGGGCCGTGCTTCAGCTCGCCGGCCGCGAAGCCCTCGGCGTGGATGTAGGCGAGCTCCTTGAGCTTGAGCGCGCCCTCCATGGCCACCGGGTAGCCGACGTTGCGGCCGAGGAACAGCACCGAGGTGTCGTCCTTCATCGAGCGGGCCAGGTCCTTGATCTGCTGCTTGCGCTCGAGGATGTCCTCGATCTTCTTCGGGATCGCGGCCAGGTCCGCCAGGATGTCCTTGATCTGGCCGCTGAACAGCTTCTTGTTCAGCTGGGCCAGGTACAGGCCGAGCAGGTAGGCGGCGGTGATCTGCGCCAGGAACGCCTTGGTGGACGCCACGGCGATCTCCGGGCCGGCGTGCGTGTAGAGCACGGCGTCGGAGTCGCGCGGGATCGTGGAGCCGTTGGTGTTGCAGATGGCGACCGTGCGGGCGCCCTGCTCCTTGGCGTAGCGGACCGCCATGAGCGTGTCCATGGTCTCGCCGGACTGGGAGATGGAGACGACCAGGGTGGTGGGGTCGATGATCGGGTCGCGGTACCGGAACTCGTGGGAGAGCTCGACCTCGACCGGGATGCGGCACCAGTGCTCGATGGCGTACTTGGCGACCATGCCCGCGTAGGCGGAGGTGCCGCACGCCAGGACGATGATCTTGTTGACGGCCATGAGCTCCTCGGGCTCGATGCGCAGCTCGTCCAGGATGAGCTGGCCGGCGGCGTCGGTGCGGCCCAGCAGGGTGTCCGCGACAGCCTGGGGCTGGTCGTGGATCTCCTTCTCCATGAAGGTCTCGAAGCCGCCCTTCTCGGCCGCCGAGGCGTCCCAGTCGACGGTGAACTCCTTGCCCTGCGCCGGGTTGCCCTGGAAGTCGGTGATCTCGACGGCGTCCGCGGTGATGGTGACGACCTGGTCCTGGTCGAGCTCGATCGCCTGCTTGGTGAAGTCGATGAAGCCGGAGACGTCCGAGCCGAGGAAGTTCTCGCCCTCGCCCACACCCACCACGAGCGGGGAGTTGCGGCGGGAGGCGACCACCCGGTCCGGGGAATCCACGTGCACGGCCAGCAGGGTGAAGGCGCCCTCGAAGCGGCGGGAGGCCAGCTGCATGGACGCGGTGAGGTCCCCGGCGCCCTCGTTGCGGTAGATGTCCCCGAGCACGGCGGCGGCCACCTCGGTGTCGGTCTCGGAGAGGAACTCGACGCCCTTGGCGAGCATCTCCTCCTTGAGCTCCGCGTAGTTCTCGATGATCCCGTTGTGGATCAGGGCGAGGCGGCCCTCGTCCGCCAGGTGCGGGTGGGCGTTCTGGTCGCTCGGGCCGCCGTGGGTGGCCCAACGGGTGTGGCCGATGCCCAGGCGGCTGGCCGGCACCGGGTGCTCCTCCAGCTCCTCAGCGAGGTTGGCCAGCTTGCCGGCCTTCTTGCAGTGGTACAGCTCACCGTCGGCGACGAGGGCCACGCCGGCCGAGTCGTAGCCGCGGTATTCCAGGCGACGCAGGCCCTCCATCAGGACGTCGAGAGCCGAGTGCTCACGTTCCGTCGAGGCGCTGCCGATGTATCCGACGATTCCACACATGGTCGGAACTCTACCGTGACTGCACCGTCCGTCACCCCTCCGCCGGGCGCGTCTGCATGCCGGGTGCCCAGGGTCACATGCGGTGCCGCGCACCCCGTCGCGGACGACGGGCCGTGACCGCACCGGCTCCGTGGCAGGATGGACAGGTGGACACCGACAACACCGACGACCATCCGGCGCCGCGCTCGTCGCGCCCGCAGGAGCATCACAGCTCCCCGTTCGTGGAGTTGGAACGTCAGACCTGGGCCCGCCTGGCCTCCGAGATGGCGCAGCCGTTCGACCAGGACGACGTCGAGCGCCTGCGCGGCCTCGGCGACGCCCTCTCCCTGAAGGAGGTCGCAGAGGTCTACCTCCCGCTGTCCCGCCTGCTGAGCATCAAGGTGGAGGCCGCCGCCTCCCTGCGCCGCGCCACGGACGAGTTCCTCGGCGAACACACCCGCCGCACCCCTTTCGTGATCGGTGTGGCCGGCTCGGTGGCCGTCGGCAAGTCCACCACAGCCCGCGTGCTGAAGGAGATGCTGCGCCGGTGGCCGAACACCCCGCGGGTGCAGCTGATCACCACGGACGGCTTCCTCTACCCCAACGCGGTGCTCCAGGAGCGGGGCCTCATGACGCGGAAGGGCTTTCCCGAGTCCTACGACCGCCGGGCACTGCTGCGCTTCGTGTCCGAGGTGAAGTCCGGCACCGAAGAGGTCACCGCGCCGGTGTACTCCCACTTCTCCTATGACATCGTCCCCGATCGCGTGGAGGTCGTCCGTCGGCCGGACGTGCTGATCGTGGAGGGGCTGAACGTGCTGGCGCCGCCGCGGGTGCGCGCCGACGGCACGACCGGCCTGTCCGTGTCCGACTTCTTCGACTTCTCCGTGTACGTGGACGCCCGCTCGGACTGGATCCGTGGCTGGTACCTCTCCCGGTTCCGGGACCTGCGCAAGGGCGCCTTCACGGACCCGCGCAGCTACTTCCACCGCTACGCGCAGATCCCGGAGGAGGAGGCGATGGGCATCGCGGAGAACCTCTGGGACACCATCAACGGCCCGAATCTGCAGCAGAACGTGTTGCCCACGCGCGGCCGCGCCGGGCTGGTGCTGACCAAGAACCGGGACCACCAGGTCTCCCGAGTGCTCCTGAGGAAGGTCTGAGCATGCCGCGGATGAGGACCACGACGGCGGCGCTCGTGCTGGCCGTGCTGCTCGCCGGGTGCTCCGGCCCGGAGGGCGCCCCGGCGCCCTCGTCGCCGCCCTCGTCCCGCCCGGCCTCCCCCAGCGCTGCCGGCGACTCCTCGCCGGCCCCGTCCCCCGAGTCGTCCTCGCCCGCGACGACGGCCCCCTCCGCTGCCGCATCGTCGCGCTCCTCCGGGTCGCCGACGCCTGCCCCGTCCTCGTCTGCAGCGCAGCGGTCGGAGCCCTCGGGGCCCTCGGAGCCGAGCCCCGCGGCACGGGACGTGGACAGCGCGGACTCGCCGACCGTCGTCGTGAACAAGGCCCGACCGCTCGATCCCGTGGACTACGCGCCGGGCTCCCTGGAATCCGTGGACGGGGTGCCGCTGCGCCCCGAGGCCGCAGCGGCGCTCGAGGACCTGCGGGCCGAGGCCGCAGCGGCCGGCCATCACCTCACCGTCCTCAGCGGCTACCGCTCCTACGGCAGGCAGCAGCAGGTCTACGCCGGCTGGGTCAGCCACCACGGCAGCGCCGAGGCCGCGGACCGGATCTCCGCGCGCCCGGGTCACTCCGAGCACCAGACCGGCCTCGCCGTGGACCTCGGCGACGCCGCCACACCCGACTGCGATCTCGACGCCTGCTTCGGCACGACGCCCGCAGGCCGCTGGGTCGCCGTCCACGCCCACGAACACGGCTTCGTCGTCCGCTATCCGGAGGGCGCGGAGCAGGTCACCGGCTTCTCCGCCGAACCCTGGCACCTGCGCTGGCTCGGGGCGGACGCCGCCGCGCAGGTGCACGCCGGCGGCGGCGTCGTGGAGACCGTCTTCGGCCTGCCGGACGCCCCCGGCTACCGCGGCTGACGGCCACGGCCACCGTCCTGATTCATCCCGGCCGGACCCGGGGAGATGCCGAACCCCGAGGCCGGTGTGACGACCGTCAACACCCCCTGGGGCCGACTGTGTCCAGAACCACCTGTTTCCGCCTCCCTGCGAGGTCTGGTGGCGGCCTATGATTCTTCTCATGCTTCAGGGTTTCAAGGACTTCATCATGAAGGGCAACGTCATCGACCTTGCCGTGGCCGTCGTCATGGGCGGTGCCTTCGGCGCCGTCGTGAACGCTCTCGTCGAGGCGGTCCTCATGCCGCTCATCGCCGCGCTCGTCGGCTCCCCGAACTTCGACGACTTCGCCGTTCTCGACATCAACGGCGTGGCCGTCAAGTTCGGTGTGCTGCTCACCGCGATCGTCAACTTCCTGCTCATCGCCGCCGCCATCTACTTCGTCGTCGTCATGCCGATGAACAAGATGATCGAGCGCCGCAACCGCAGGCTGGGCATCGACCCGGAGGTCGAGGAGCTGACCCCGGACCAGGCTCTGCTGACCGAGATCCGCGACCTGCTGTCCACCCAGCGCGGCGGATCCATCAACGGCGAGCCGCGTCCCTGACTCATCCCCTTCCCCCCAGACCGCGGGGCCCGCTCGATCTGCACGGATCGGCCGGGCCCCTTTCTTCTCCGCTGTGACAGTGCGGAGCCTCCGACGCGCCGACGGCCGGTCATCTCCACACGGGAGGTGACCGGCCGTCGTCGGGGTCGTCCGCCCCTCAGGGACCGTCAGGGCGCCGAGTCCGGGTCCTTGCCGCGCGGCTGGTCGCCCCGGTCCAGGCAGGGCGCCCAGGAGATCCGCGGCGTCTCCCCGCACTGGGGCAGCTTCGTCACGGCGAAGGCCGCGACGAGCAGGGCGGCCACCAGCAGGGTGAGGCTGACCAGCAGAGCCCAGCGGTGCGGCGGCCCGTCCGGGACCACCGGCACCTGATCGTCGCGGAGCTGCTCCGAAGCCACGTCAGTGGTGCAGGGCGAGCTCGCGCTTGACGACCTCGGCCAGCTCCTCCGCCTCGCGGCGCGCGACGTCTTCGTCCGGGGCCTCCACCATCACGCGGACGACCGGCTCGGTGCCGGAGGGACGGAGCAGGACGCGGCCCTCGGAGCCGAGGCGCGCCATGGCGGTGGAGACGGCCGCCTGAACCTCCGGGTCCTCGGCCGTGCGGGACTTGTCCACGCCGGAGACGTTGATGAGCACCTGCGGCAGGTGCTCCATGACCGTGGCGAGCTCGGACAGACGCTTGCCGGTGCCCGCCACTCGGGCCGCGATCTGCAGACCGGTCAGGACGCCGTCGCCGGTCGTGGCGTAGTCGGAGAAGATCACGTGGCCGGACTGCTCGCCGCCCAGGGAGTACGCGCCGTGCTTCATGCCCGCCAGCACGTAGCGGTCTCCCACGCGGGTCTCCACGACGCGCACGCCGGCCTCACGCATGGCCAGCTTCAGGCCGAGGTTGGACATGACGGTGACCACCAGGGTGTCGTCCTTGAGCGCACCGCGGTCCTTGAGCGCGAGCGCCATCATGCCCATGATCTGGTCGCCGTCGACGACCTCGCCGTTCTCGTCCACGGCCAGGCAGCGGTCTGCGTCGCCGTCGTGGGCGATGCCGAGGTCCGCGCCGTGCTCCCTCACGGCGGCCTGCAGGGATTCCAGGTGGGTGGAGCCGCAGCCGTCGTTGATGTTCACACCGTCCGGGTCTGCGCCGATCACGATCACCTCCGCACCGGCGCCCTTGAAGGCCTCCGGCGAACAGCCCGAGGCGGCACCGTGGGCGCAGTCGAGGACGACCTTCAGGCCCTCGAGGCGGTTCGGCAGCGACGTGAGCAGGTGGAGGACGTAGCGGTCCTCCGCGTCGGAGAAGCGGCGCACACGGCCGACCTCGGCGCCGGTGGGACGGAGGGGCTCCTCCTGCTCCAGCCGCTGCTGGATGGCGTCCTCCTCCTCGTCCGAGAGCTTCTCGCCGCCACGGGCCAGGAACTTGATGCCGTTGTCCGGGGCGGGGTTGTGGGAGGCGGAGATCATCACGCCGAAGTCCGCGTCCAGGTCCGCCACGAGGAAGGCCGCGGCCGGGGTCGGCAGCACGCCGGCGTCCCAGACGTCCACGCCCGAGGAGGCCAGGCCGGCGACGACGGCGGCGTTGATGAACTCACCGCTGATGCGGGGGTCGCGGGCCACGACGGCGGTGGGGCGCCGCCCGCCCTCGAAGGCGTCGCCGCCGAGCACGGGGGCTGCGGCCTGGGCCAGGCGCATGGACAGTTCCACAGTGAGGGTCTCGTTGGCCAGGCCACGGACGCCGTCGGTTCCGAACAATCTAGTCATGATGCACGTCAGTCTACGTCCCCCGTGCCCGCGCGGAAGGCCTGCGCGGCGCATCAGAACCTCCCGCCGCCCGCCTCCGGACCCGGCACCAGGACGTCGCACACCTCACGGTCCGGGTCCGCCTGGAACCACGGCGCCGCCGGAGCGAACGCGGTACCATGGGCGGTTGAACCATGCCGTCGGCGGCGGTGGGCTTGACCTTCCGTCCGCTTGCGGCCCGTCCCGATCCCCTTTCGGAAGGCACCGACACATGGCGGAGGACCGCGAGAGCACCACCGAGCGCCCCTGGCGACGGAGGACGGTGCTCGGCACCACCGGACTCGCCCTGGCCGGCACACTCGCCGCGTGCACCGACGGCGACACCGGCAGTGAGACCGGTGGCGAGGCACGGCCTGCCGGCGAGTCCGTCATGACGGACCCCACCGAGGAGCGTCGGAAGCTGCCGCAGCCGACCATCATCTCGACGGCGGAGTGGGGCGCCACCCAGCCGCGCTCCCACCTTCAGACCATCAACGAGCACCCCTCGTACCTGGTCATCCACCACACGACCACCCCGAACGTCACCGACGGCTCCCGCGAGGCCGCGATCGACCTCGCCCGCCGCGTGCAGAACGGCCACGTGGGCCAGGGGTGGGGCGACTCCGGCCAGCACTTCACGATGTCCCGCGGCGGCCATATCCTCGAGGCCCGCCACGGCTCGAAGAACGCCCTCGAGACCGGCGAGACCTTCATGCTCGGCATCCACGCCCTGGGCTTCAATGCCTATGCGCTCGGCATCGAGTGCGAGGGCATCTACATGGTGAACCCGCCGCCGCAGAGCCTGTACGAGGGCCTCGTCCACCTGTGCGCGTTCATCTGCCAGCAGTACGACCTGCCCCCGAAGCGCATCATCGGTCACCGCGACCTGGTGAAGACCAGCTGCTGCGGCGATGCCTTCTACGCGAAGCTGCCGATCCTGCGCGATGACGTCCGCCGGTCTCTCGAGGCCGGCGAGTACCACGTGTCCGAGGGCTTCGGCGCGGACAATCTCCTGGACGACACCCACGTCGACCAGGACTACCTCGACAGCCTCTGAGCCTGCCCCGGCAGGACGCACGACGACGCCCCTCCCCCGCCGCCGCGGAAGGAGGGGCGCCGTCGTTGCTGCGCAACGCCTCAGGGACGTTCCGCCGGCGTTCAGCTCAGCGCACGCGCGGGAACGCGCCGTGACCGGTGTCCTCGTTCACCTCGGACAGCTCGGTGGCCGAGGCGCAGATCAGCGGATCCGGAGTCCGCACGATCGACTCGTCCTTGTTCGGGTACGGGAGGGTGTTGAGCACGTGGCGGATGGCCTCGAGGCGGGCCCGCTTCTTGTCGTTCGACTTCACGACCGTCCACGGCGCGTCGGCCGTGTGGGTGTAGAAGAACATGGCCTCCTTCGCCATGGTGTAGTCGTCCCACTTGTCCAGGGAGGCCAGGTCGGTCGGGGACAGCTTCCAGCGGCGGACCGGGTCGGTCTCACGGGTGGCGAAGCGGTTCAACTGCTCGTTGCGGGACACGGAGAACCAGAACTTGATGATGTGGATGCCGGAGTTCACCAGCATCCGCTCCAGCTCCGGGGTCTCCCGCATGAACTCCAGGTACTGCTGAGCGGTGCAGTAGCCCATCACCCGCTCCACTCCGGCGCGGTTGTACCAGGAGCGGTCCATCATGACGATCTCGCCGCCTGAGGGCAGGTGCTGGATGTAGCGCTGGAAGTACCACTGCGAGGCCTCCTCCTCCGTGGGCTTCTCCAGCGCCACCGTGCGCGCACCGCGCGGGTTGAGGTGCTCGTTGAAGCGCTTGATGGCACCGCCCTTGCCGGCGGCGTCGCGGCCCTCGAAGATGATCAGGACCTTCTGGCCGGTCTCCTTGACCCACAGCTGCATCTTCAGCAGCTCGATCTGGAGCTGACGCTTGCGCCTCTCATAGGTCTTGCGGTCGAGCTTCTTGTCATAGGGGTAGCCCTCGCGCCACGCGTTCTTGTCCAGCTGCGGCAGGGCGGCGCTCGGGTCGAGCTTGCGCCCGAGCTCGGCGAGCTCGTCGAGCTCGGCGGCGTAGTCCTCGGTGACGGCGAAGGCCTTCCGGTCCTGCCCGGACTCCATCTGGTGGCCGCCGGCGACGACGTCCTTGTTCTCGGCATCGCCCTTCTCGGACGACTTCGGGGTGGGCGTGCTGTTCTCGGCCACGGGCGGCTCCTCGGTGCTCCGGTCGGCAGGGCTCGCGTCGACTCCACGCACTGGCCTGTGCGGACGGTCCGGACGCGCTCATCCCGTCACGGCGCCTCTGCCGCGACGGCCGTCATTTTACTCTTCCTCGCCTGGACATGTGGGGTTTCTGTGTCCTCCACCACCAACCGGCTAGCATGGCACGACCGTCCTCCCCCGTGCCCACGCGGAGGTCGACGGCCATCGCACCCGACATGAGGAGACCCATGGTCACGCACCGTCAACGTCCATCCCCCCGGCGGCGTCCTGCCGCGCCCCTCGTCCTGCTCGGCGTCCTCCTCGCCCTGTTCCTCTCGGCCTGCACCGCCGGCGGGGACACCGACTCCGGCGGAGCCGCGGACGGCCCCACCTACACGATCGGCACCGACTCCACCTTCGCACCCTTCGAGTTCCGAGGGCCGGACGGCGAGCTGACCGGCATCGACGTCGACCTCATGGAGGCGATCGCCGAGAAGCAGGGCTTCCAGGTCGAATGGGAGTCCATCGGGTTCAACGCCGCGCTGCAGGCCCTGTCCTCCGACCAGGTCGACGGCGTGATTGCCGGCATGGGCATCACCGATGAGCGTGCACAGGTCTACGACTTCTCCGACCCCTACTTCACGTCCGAGCTGCAGCTCGCCGTGCCGGAGGGCAACGACGAGATCACGTCGTGGGAGGACCTCGAGGGCAAGACCGTTGCGGTGAAGACCGGATCCCTCTCCGAGGACGAGGCCAAGAAGAAGCAGGAGGAGATCGACTTCGAGCTCACCTCCCTGGACCAGAGCACCACGATGGTGCAGACCGTGAAGACCGGAAACGCGGACGCCCTCATGGACGACCGTCCCGTGCTGGCGTACGGGGTCACCCAGGGCTCCGGCCTGAAGCTGGTCGCCGAGCCCATCAATACGGGCAACTACGGATTCGCCGTCAACAAGGGGATGAACGAGCAGCTCCTCGCCGACTTCAACGCCGGTCTGGCCGAGCTGAAGGAGTCCGGCGAGTACGACGAGATCGTCGCCGAGTACCTCGGCGACGCGGCCGGCGACGGCACCCCTGAGCCGCCGTCGTTCTTCGAGATGCTCACGCAGATCATGCCTGCCCTGCTCAAGGGCCTCCAAAACACCCTGCTGGTCACGGGCATCGCCTTCCTCTCCGCCATGGCCCTCGGCCTGCTCTTCGGCTTCATGAAGGTCTCCGGCAACGTCCTGCTGCGCGGCATCGCCAACATCTTCATCAACGTCTTCCGAGGCACGCCGCTGCTGGTGTGGGCCTTCTTCTTCTACTTCGGGCTCCCCGGCATCATCGGCGTCCCCGTGAACATCTGGGTCGCCGGCGTGCTGACACTCGCACTCAACGGAGCCGCCTACATCGCCGAGATCGTCCGCGGAGGAATCCAGTCCGTGGACGCGGGCCAGGCCGAGGCGGCACGCTCCCTCGGCCTGGGATACGGCAAGACCATGCGCCGCGTGGTCCTCCCCCAGGCGTTCACCATCATGACGCCGTCCCTGATCAACCAGCTGATCATCATGCTGAAGGACTCCTCGCTGCTGCTGGCCATCGGCTTCGCCGAGCTGCTGTACCAGGCCCAGCAGGTGTACGCGTCCAACTTCCGTGTGACCGAGGTGCTGTTCATCGTGGCCGCGATCTACTTCGTGGCCATCTGGCTCCTCACACAGCTGGCGAACTTCGTGGAGAGGAAGATCAACAAGTGAAGGCTCCCGTGAACGACACCCGACCCCGCCCGGAGGCAGAGTCCGCCGCCCCCAAGATCGTGGTGGAGGACCTGCACAAGCATTTCGGCGACAACGAGGTCCTCAAGGGCATCGACGCGACCGTGGCGGAGGGAGAGGTCGTCTGTGTGATCGGCCCCTCGGGCTCCGGCAAGTCGACGTTCTTGCGCTGCCTGAACCGGCTAGAGGACCTCACCTCCGGGCGCGTGCTGATCGGGGACGACGACCTCTCGGACGCCTCCGTGGACATCGACGAGGTCCGTCGACGCATCGGCATGGTGTTCCAGCACTTCAACCTCTTCCCCCACCTCAGCGTCGAGGAGAACATCACGCTGGCCCCCGTCGAGCTCGGGCTGGCGACGAAGGGGGAGGCTCGCGCCACCGCTCAGCGGCTCCTGGAGCGCGTCGGGCTCGGGGACAAGGCCCAGGCACGCCCCCGATCACTCTCGGGCGGGCAGAAGCAGCGCGTCGCGATCGCCCGCGCACTGGCCATGAGCCCGGAGGTCATGCTCTTCGACGAGGCGACCTCCGCCCTCGACCCGGAGATGGTGGGCGAAGTGCTGCAGGTCATCCGTGACCTGGCCGACGAGGGCATGACGATGGTGCTGGTGACGCACGAGATGGGCTTCGCCCGCGAGGTCGCCGATCGCGTCATGTTCATGGCGGACGGACGGATCATGGAGCAGGACGTGCCCGAGCGCATCTTCGATGCGCCGCAGACCCCACGGCTCCAGGAGTTCCTCTCCAAGGTGCTCTGAAGGCACCCTGCGGCGGACGGCGGCGACCCCCATCGGGGGTCGCCGCCGCAGGCCCCGGACACGGCCGTGGCCGGCCACCCCAGACGGGGTGACCGGCCACGGTCTGCTGTGCCGGCGAAGCGGCCGGTCCGTCGCGGAGAGCCGGACCTGCCCCTCGCGGCGGCGAGGATCAGCGCTTCGAGTACTGCGGGGCCTTGCGGGCCTTCTTCAGGCCGGCCTTCTTGCGCTCGATGATGCGGGCGTCGCGGGTCAGGAAGCCGGCCTTCTTCAGGGCCGGGCGGTTGTGCTCGCGATCGATCTCGTTCAGCGCGCGGGAGATGCCCAGGCGCAGCGCACCGGCCTGGCCGGAGGGGCCGCCGCCGTGGATGCGGGCGATGACGTCGTAGGCGCCCTCGAGCTCCAGCAGGGTGAAGGGGTCGTTGACCTCCTGCTGGTGCAGCTTGTTCGGGAAGTAGCTGTCCAGGGTGCGGCCGTTGATGGTCCACTGGCCGGAGCCCGGGACGACGCGGACGCGGGCCACGGCCTCCTTGCGGCGGCCCACGGCGGAGCCGGCGACGGTGAGGGCCGGGCGCTCGGTGGCGGCCGGGGCGTCGGAGGTCTGAGCGGACTCGGAGGTGTAGCTGGTCAGCTCCGCGCCCTCGTTCTCATTGATGGTCATGGGGTCTCCTTGAAGAGGTCTCGAAGGGCGGGCGCCGATTACTGGGCGACCTGGCCGATCTCGAAGGTCTTGGGCTGCTGGGCGGCGTGCGGATGCTCGGCACCGCGGTACACCTTCAGCTTGGACAGCTGCTGGGCGGCCAGGGAGTTCTTGGGGAGCATGCCCTTGACGGCCTTCTCCACGGCGCGCACCGGGTTCTTCTCCAGGAGCTCCTCGTAGGAGACGGACTTGAGGCCGCCCGGGTAGCCGGAGTGGCGGTAGGCGCGCTTCTTCTCGAGCTTGGCGCCGGTCAGGGCCACCTTCTCGGCGTTGATGATGATGACGTGATCGCCCATGTCCATGTGGGGGGCGAACGTCGGCTTGTGCTTGCCGCGCAGCAGGATCGCGGTCTGGGAGGCCAGGCGGCCGAGCACCACATCGGTGGCGTCGATGACGTGCCACTGACGGTCGGCGTCACCGGGCTTGGGAGTGTACGTACGCACGTTGTCTGCCTTCATGGTCGGTAGTTCGGTCACAGCCGTGCCGGGCCGGGCGTGAGTCAGGCCTGACGCGGCTGTCAGTTCTCCGCGCGCGCCGGGCGCCAGGTGAGGACTGGCGGGCATCCGGGCCCTGAACATCCGATGGGCGCCGGCGAGAACACGGCCATGCAACTGAGCCTCTCGCGGCGCGCCTGAATCCGGATGCGGACATGCGCAACGACATCACATCATATCGGTTCGTCACCCCGATTGCCACCGGGGACGCTGTCGCCCTCCGCACGCGCCCTCAGGCGTCCCTGTCGATCTGCGCGGCGTCACGCCGGGCCCGGGTGCCCTCCGCCCGGGAGGCGAGGGAGCCGTCGTCGGGGTATTCGACGTGGTCCAGGACCAGGGCATGCGGCGGGGCGAGACGGGACAGGGAGTCGCGGACCTGCGCCTGAAGACGCTCGGCCATCCACCCCGGCTCCTGACGCCCCTCCCCCACGGCCACGGCCGCGGCGACGAGGGCGCGCACCATGTGGTGACAGAAGGCGTCCGCGCGCAGGCGGCACTCGAGCACCCCGTCCGAGCCGCGCTCCACGGTGAAGGCCTGCAGCTCGCGGATGGTGGTCCCCTCCGGCCTCGGCCTGCAGTAGCTCAGGAAGTCGTGGAGCCCGACGACGGAACGCGCCTCCGCCTGCATCCTCGCCTCGTCCAGGGGCTCGCGATGCCAGTAGGTGTCCCTGCGGCGGAGGGGGTCACGGGTGTCCGGCCGGTCGCTGATGCGATAGCGATAGGAGCGCCACAGGGCCGAGAAGCGGGCGTCGAAGCCCTCGGGGGCGCGGACGGCCGAGCGGATGACGAGCGCGTCCGATGCTCGGCGGAGCACGCCGTGCAGACGCCGGACGAGGGTCTCCCCCGGCTCCAGGCCTGCGCGGCCGCGGACCAGGCCCTCCCACTCGGTCTCGCTGAGGTCGAGGTGGACGACCTGGTGGGCCGCGTGGACGCCCGCGTCCGTGCGACCGGCCACGACGGTGCGCACCGGTCGGCGCAGGATGGTCTCCAACGCATCCTCGAGGGTGCCCTGCACGGTGCTCAGGCCAGGCTGGGCGGCCCAGCCGCGGAAGTCGGTGCCGTCGTAGGCGAGGTCCAGGCGCACACGGACCAGACGCGGCTCCTCGCCGGTGGCCGACGTTGCGGCGGTGACGGCGGTCATCACACCAGCCCCGAGGTCAGGAGGAAAAGCGCGCCTGCGTGGGCGATGGTCGAGCCGAGCACGCCGTGGCGGATCGCGATCGCAGCGCAGACGAGCCCCTCGACGAGGGTGAAGGCCAAGATCGGCCAGCCGACCTCGGTCACGGTGGAGGCCAGGAAGACGTGGCCGGCGGCGAAGAACGCCGCCGAGGCCAGGGCCGCGCGCGCCACGGTGGTGTGGTGCTCCAGCTCGGACTGCAGCAGACCGCGGAACAGGACCTCCACGAGCAGGCCGGCGCAGAAGACGAACACCAGCAGCGGGACGAGGATGCCGGCCGCCACGGCACCGCCACGGACGTCGAGCGGGACGTCGCCGAGCCCGAGCGCCGCCGAGAGGGCGGGCACCGAGCCGTAGAGGACCGCGAAGGGAAGGACGATCACAGCGGCACCGAGGAGTCCGACCGGGCCGGAGAGCCAGGCGCGGTCCGCCGTCCACCGCATCCCACGGGAGCGCTGCCGGAAGGCCGCCACCAGGCCGGCGACCGCCGCCAGAGCGAGCACGGACAGGCTGATCAGCTGGATCGGGTCCGAAGTGAAGCGCAGCCACAGGACGGGCCGCTCCCCCGCCGTGCCGAACGTGAACAGACCGTGCCCCACCATGGCGTCCCGCAGCAGCACGACGCCGAGGATCGCCACGAGGACACGGGCGGCGACCATGCGCCCGGGCACGAGCGCCAGGGCTGCGACCACCAGCAGCAGGCCCGGGGCCACGTCGATCAGGTAGGCCGCCAGGCTGTCGAGAGAGGGGTCGCCGAACACCCTGGCAGTGTACCGAGCAGAGACGGCGGGACCGGCGACGCACCGAGCGGAGACGGCGGGCACGGCGAAGGGGCCGCCCCCTCCACAGCGGAGGGAACGACCCCTGGCACGGTGCCGGCGTCAGCGCACCGGCGCGAAGATCACTCGGAGACCTTCTGGGCGGCCTCGCCGCCGGCCGGGGCATAGCCCGCGGCCTTGGCGTCCTCGACGGAGGCGAACCAGACCTCGGCGGTGGTCTGGTCGTACCAGCGAGAGCCGGGCACGTGGTACTTCATGGAGCCCGCATTGCCCTTGATGTCGGCACCCTCCGGCGCCGAGCCGTCCTCGTTGGCCGGGATCGGGCCGTTGCCGGTTGCGGCGGCCTCCTCGGCCGGGGCGGTCTCCTCGGCCGGGGCCTCGGCGGCGGCCTGGGCCTCGTCCACCTGCGGCTCCGCCGGGGCGGCATCCGCCGGGGCGGCGGCGGTGGCCTGCTCGGCCTCCTTCACGACGGCCTGCTTGGCGGACACCGGGTCCATGACCAGCTCGATGACGGCCATCGGGGCGTTGTCGCCGTTGCGGTTGCCGATCTTGGTGATGCGGGTGTAGCCGCCGTCGCGCTCGGCCATGACCGGGGCGATCACGGTGAACAGCTCGTGCACCACGGTCTTGTTCGTACGGTTCTTCGCGGCGATGATGCCCTGGACCTTGCGACGGGCCGGCAGGTCACCCTTCTTGGCGAAGGTGATGAGGCGCTCGGCGAACGGGCGCAGACGCTTGGCGCGGGTGAGCGTCGTGGTGATCGACTTGTGCTCGAACAGCTGGGCAGACATGTTGGCCAGCATGATGCGCTCGTGGGCCGGGCTGCCGCCCAGGCGCGGACCCTTGGTGGGGGTAGGCATGGTGTTTCTCCTCAGGTGATCCCCGACCCCTCACGGGATCGGCGGACAGGTTTGGTGGTGCGTCGAGCTCAGTACTCGGAGAACGGATCGTCGTCCATCTGCTCGGCGTGGGCCTGCGGGTCGTAGCCGGCGGGCGAGTCCTTGAGGGACAGGCCGAGCTCGTAGAGCTTCTCCTTGACCTCGTCGATGGACTTCGCGCCGAAGTTCCGGATGTCCATCAGGTCGGCCTCGGAGCGGGCCACGAGCTCACCCACGGAGTGGATGCCCTCGCGCTTGAGGCAGTTGTAGGAGCGCACGGTGAGCTCCAGCTCCTCGATCGGCTGTGCCAGGTCCGCGGAGACGGCGGCGTCGGCCGGGGCCTCGCCCAGGTCGATGCCCTCGGCCTCGACGTTGAGCTCGTGGGCCAGGCCGAACAGCTCGACCAGCGTGGAGCCTGCGGAGGCCACGGCGTCACGCGGAAGCATGGACTCCTTGGTCTCCACGTCCAGGATCAGACGGTCGAAGTCCGTGCGCTGCTCCACACGGGTGGCCTCCACCTTGAAGGTGACCTTCAGCACCGGCGAGTAGATCGAGTCGATCGGCATGCGACCGATCTCGGAGTCGGCCAGCTTGTTCTGGGCCGCGGTCACGTAGCCGCGGCCGCGCTCGATGGTCAGCTCCATCTCGAACTTGCCCTTCGCGTTCAGGGTCGCGATGTGCAGGTCCGGGTTGTGGATCTCCACGCCGGCCGGCGCGGTGATGTCAGCGGCGGTGACGACGCCCGCACCCTGCTTGCGCAGGTAGGCGACGACCGGCTCGTCGTTCTCCGAGGAGACCGAGAGCTTCTTGATGTTGAGGATGACCTCGGTGACATCCTCCTTGGCACCGCTGATGGTGCTGAACTCGTGCAGCACACCGTCCACGCGGATGCTGGTCACGGCAGCACCGGGGATGGAGGACAGCAGAGTGCGGCGCAGGGAGTTGCCGAGGGTGTAGCCGAAGCCGGGCTCCAGCGGCTCGATGACGAACCGGGAACGACGATCGGAGACAACCTCTTCGGTCAGCGTGGGGCGCTGTGCAATGAGCACGGACATTTCCTTTCGGCGGGCGTCCGCCATATGACGCACGCAGGGGGTGGAAACGAGTTCTATGGGTGGGCAGGTCCGAGGACCTGTCCCCGCGCCCCTCAAGCGAGGGCCGCGGGGACTCGACAGGTGTCAGACGCGACGGCGCTTGGCCGGGCGGGCGCCGTTGTGCGCCATCGGGGTGACGTCCTGGATGGAGCCCACCTCGAGGCCTGCGGCCTGCAGGGAGCGGATCGCGGTCTCGCGACCGGAACCCGGTCCCTTCACGAACACATCGACCTTGCGCATGCCGTGCTCCTGCGCACGCTTGGCGGCCTGCTCGGCGGCCATCTGCGCGGCGTAGGGGGTGGACTTGCGGGAGCCCTTGAAGCCGACCTCGCCGGAGGAGGCCCAGGCGATCACGGCGCCGGTGGTGTCGGTGATGGACACGATGGTGTTGTTGAACGTGCTCTTGATGTGGGCCTGGCCCACGGTGATGTTCTTGTTTGCCTTGCGACGCGGCTTGCGAACCGCTGCGCGAGTCTTCGGGGGCATGGATATCTCCTACGGGAAAGCTGGGGTGGATCTACCTGCAGCGCCTCGGCCCGTCCTGTGCGGCGGGGACCGTGGCGCCGGGGATCACTTCTTCTTGCCGGCGACCGTCTTCTTCGGACCCTTGCGGGTACGGGCGTTGGTCTTGGTGCGCTGGCCGCGCACGGGCAGGCCGCGACGGTGACGCAGGCCCTCGTAGGAGCCGATCTCGACCTTGCGGCGGATGTCGGCGGCGACCTCGCGGCGGAGGTCGCCCTCGACCTTGTAGGTGCCCTCGATGTGATCGCGCAGCTTCACCAGCTGCTCGTCCGAGAGGTCCTTCACGCGGATGTTCGGGTCGACGCCCGTTGCCGCCAGGGTCTCCTCGGCGCGGGTCCTGCCCACACCGTAGATGTACGTGAGTGCGATGATCACGCGCTTCTCGCGCGGGATGTCAACGCCTGCAAGACGAGCCATATGGCCGCCCTCCTGTTCCTTCTGCAGCAGGGGTCTGCACCAGTGACGTCCCGCCCACGTGGCCTGGCGGCCTGCGCGGCCCGGTGCACGGCACCGGGGAAGTGTTCCGGTGTGGATCCGTGCCGGCGGCCCCGCCGCGAGCGGTCTCCGGCCCCTGCGACCGGAGGTTGCGTCCGTGCCCCGCCCGCAGGCGGTGGACGCTGTCCTGATGTCTCGGCCCTGATGGCCGATGTGAATATGGGTGATGTGCACTCAGGCGGCGCCGCCCCGGACCGGGGCGGACGCTCAGCCCTGGCGCTGCTTGTGGCGCGGGTTCGAGCAGATCACCAGCACGCGGCCCTTACGGCGCACGACCTGGCAGTTGTCGCAAATCCGCTTCACGCTCGGCTGAACCTTCACGGTTCCTCCTCTTGCGCTCGCTTGTCGGACGGTTTACTTGTAGCGGTACACGATGCGACCCCGGTTGAGGTCGTACGGGCTAAGCTCGACCACGACCCGGTCCTCGGGGAGGATGCGGATGTAGTGCTGACGCATCTTGCCGGAGATCGTCGCGAGCACGATGTGCTCGTTCTGCAGGCGGACCCGGAACATTGCATTCGGCAATGCCTCGGTCACCGTGCCCTCGACCTCGATGACACCTTCCTTCTTAGCCATGTCCTCCACAATCGTTGGGCCCCGCCTCGCCAGGGCACAGGCCCTCGCGCGATGGGACAGGAATGGGTTCGACCCACCTCCACCTGGACAGGCAGAGGCACAGTCAGCGCCCCAGCTTACCCCATCTCCGGATTGATTCCAACCGCCGACGGCGTCGCGGAGCACTGCGCAGGTCGCCTCGTGCGCTCCCCGGTGAACCGGTGACGACGGTCGCTCGCCGGCCGAAGGCGCGGGGCCGTCGTCGGGGCCTGGATCAGGACCTCCCCGCAGGCCGAGCGCCGGCCGCGGGCGCCGGGATCACTCCCCCGGCGGCACCGGGGTGACGCCGAAGCGCGCGAGCTCGGAGGCACCACCGTCCGGCGCGGTGAGCACCCACACTCCTCCGCGATGCCGGCAGACGCTGTGCTCCCACTGGCTGGCCCGCCCGCCGTCCGTGGTGACGACCGTCCAGTCGTCCTCCAGAGTGACGGTCTCGATGCCGCCGCGCACGAGCATCGGCTCGATCGCCAAGGCCATGCCCGCCTGCACCTTGGGGCCGCGGTGCCCGGTGCGGTAGTTGAAGACGTCCGGCGGCATGTGCATCTTCGAGCCGATGCCGTGGCCGACGTAGTCCTCGAGGATGCCCAACGGGGGTCCCGACTGCCGGGTGACGAAGTCGTCGATCGCGTCGCCGACCTCGCCCACGTTGCTCGCCGTCGCCAGGGCGGCGATGCCCACCCACAGGGCCTCACGGGTGATCTCGGACAGCCGCTCGTCCTCCGGATCCGCCGTGCCGGCCTCCGAGGAGCCGAGGATCACCGTGCGCGCGGAGTCGGCGTGCCAGCCGTCCACGATCGCGCCGCCGTCGATCTTCACCACGTCGCCGGACTGCAGCACGCGCTCGCCCGGGATCCCGTGGACGACCTCCTCGTTCACCGACGTGCAGATCGTCGCCGGGAACCCGTGGTAGCCGAGGAAGTTGGACGTGGCGCCGTGCTCGTCCAGCACGGCACGGAACACCTGGTCCAGCTCTGCGGTGGTCACCCCGGGGGCCGCCGCGCCGACGGCGGCGTCGAGGGCGCGCGAGAGGACCACCCCCGCGCGCTGCATGGTCTGCAGCTCGGAGGTGGTCTTCAGCTCGAGGGAACGACGGGCGAACACCCGATCAGGCCTCCTCGGAGCCCTGGTCCACCACCGGCAGGGTGCCGGTGGCCGCACGCACGGAGTAGACGGCCTGCAGCAGGCGCTCGGTGACGTCGTCCACCTGGCCGGTGCCGTCCACGCGGGTGACGATGCCGCGGTCCTGGTAGCTCTCGATGACCGCCGCGGTCTCCTGGTGGTACAGGTCGAGACGGTGGGTGATGACGTCCTCGGTGTCGTCGGCGCGGCCCTCGATCTCAGCGCGCTTGAGCAGGCGAGCGACGAGCTCCTCGTCCGGGACGGTCAGCTCGACCACGACGGAGAGGGCGTGGCCCGAGTCCTTGAGCATGGAGTCCAGCGCCTCCACCTGCCCGGCGGTGCGCGGGTAGCCGTCCAGCAGGAAGCCGGAGGACGCGTCCGGCTGCGCGATGCGGTCGGCGACCATGCGGTTGGTCACCTCGTCCGGGACGAAGTCGCCGTTGTCGATGTACCGCTTGGCCTCCACGCCGAGCGGGGTCATCTCCTTCACGTTGTGGCGGAAGATGTCACCCGTGGAGATCGCCACGATCCCCAGCTTGTCGGCAATCCGGGCGGCCTGGGTGCCCTTGCCGGAGCCGGGAGGGCCCATGATCAGCATGCGAGTCATTTCTTGTTCCTCACTGTCGGGATCGGTGGAGGGGGTCGTGGGTCCGGTTCAGCGCAGCAGGCCCTCGTAGTGACGCTGCTCCATCTGGGCGTTGATCTGCTTCACGGTCTGCAGGCCGACGCCCACCATGATCAGGATCGAGGTGCCGCCGAACGGGAAGTTCTGGTTGGCGTTGATCAGCACGAAGGCGATCAGCGGGATCATCGCGACCACGCCCAGGTACAGGGCGCCCGGGAAAGTGATGCGGCTGATCACGTACTCAAGGTACCGCTCCGTGGGGCGGCCCGCACGGACGCCCGGGATGAAGCCGCCATAGCGCTTCATGTTGTCCGAGATCTCCTTCGGGTTGAAGGTGATGGACACGTAGAAGTACGTGAAGCCCACGATCATCAGCAGGTACAGGGCCATGTAGACCGGGTGGTCGCCACCGGTGAAGTACTCGGCCAGGAACGTGACCCAGGCCGGCGGGTTCGAGCCGTCCTGCGGGGTGTTGAACTGGACCAGGATGCCTGGGAGCGTCAGCACGGAGGACGCGAAGATCACGGGGATCACTCCGGCCATGTTCACCTTGATCGGGATGAACGTCGAGTGGCCGGAGAGGGTGCGGGAGCCGATCTGCCGCTTGGCGTACTGGACCGGGACGCGACGCTGGGACTCCTCCACGAAGACGACCGCGAGCATGGTCAGCAGACCGATGACCATGACGATCAGGAACGTGCGGACGCCCTGGGTCTGCCACACCTGGCCGATGCCGGACGGGAAGCCGGCGGCGATGGAGGCGAAGATCAGCAGGGACATGCCGTTGCCGACGCCGCGCTCCGTGATCTGCTCGCCCATCCACATCACGAGGACAGTGCCCGTGGTGAGGACCAGCACGACCATGAGGACCGTGACGATGGAGTCGTCCACGAGCAGCGGCAGCTGGCAGCTCAGCAGCGCGCCGGTGCGGGCCAGCGACGCCATGGTGGTCGACTGCAACAGGGCCAGCGCCAGGGTCAGGTAACGCGTGTACTGGGTCAGCTTCGCCTGGCCCTGGGGGCCTTCCTGGTGGAGCTGCTCGAAGCGCGGGATCACCACGCGCAGCAGCTGCACGATGATCGACGCGGTGATGTAGGGCATGACGCCCAGCGCGAAGATGGAGACCTGCAGCAGCGCGCCGCCGGAGAACATGTTCACGAACGAGTACAGGCCACCGGAGGCGTTGCCCGCAGCCAGACACATCTGCACGTTCCCGTAGTCCACACCCGGCGACGGGATGAAGGCACCCAGCCGGTAGATGGCGATGATGCCGAGCGTGAACCAGATCTTGCGCTGCAGGTCTGGCGTCCGGAAGATCCGGCCGATGGCCTTGAACACGCGTCCTCCTGTGTGCGGTCGGTGAGGTGGTCCCCGCCTCTCGACGCGACGGGCTGTGGCACCGCCCACGCGGACCACCAGGGCAGTCTACACGGCGATGCAAGAGGCCCCCGGCCCCCAGGCGGACCTGGGGATCGGGGGCCTCTGTGCGACCGCGGGGGTCAGAGGGTCTCGGTGGACCCGCCCGCGGCAGCGATCTTCTCCACGGCCGAGGCGGAGAAGGCGTGGGCCTTCACCTGCACGGCGACGGAGATCTCACCGGAGCCGAGCACCTTGACGGGCTGGTTCTTGCGGACCAGACCCTTCTCGACGAGGGCCTCGACCGAGACCTCGCCGCCCTCCGGGAAGGCGGTGTTCAGCTTGTCCAGGTTCACGACCTGGTACTCGGTGCGGAACGGGTTCTTGAAGCCGCGCAGCTTCGGCAGACGCATCTGCAGCGGAAGCTGGCCGCCCTCGAAGCCCGGACGCACCTGGTAACGGGCCTTGGTGCCCTTGGTGCCACGGCCGGCGGTCTTGCCCTTGGAGGCCTCGCCGCGGCCCACGCGGGTCTTCGCGGTCTTGGCGCCCGGGGCCGGACGCAGGTCGTGGATCCGGATGGCGTCGTTCTCAGCCATTGCTGACCTCCTCCACGGACACCAGGTGCGGCACGGTGTTCACCATGCCGACGGTCGCCGCGTCGGCCTTGCGGGTGACCTGGTGGCCGATCCGCTTCAGGCCCAGCGAGCGCAGGGTGTCGCGCTGGTTCTGCTTCACGCCCGAGACGCCGCGGGTCTGGGTGATGACCAGGGTGGCGTCCGAGGGCTGGATGTTCTTACGAGTGGGCTCAAACATGGCTCAGGCACCTGCCTTCTCGGTGCTCTTCTGGGCGCGGTCGGCCTCCATGGTGCGCAGCATGGCGTGGGGGGCGATCTCGTCCAGGGCCTTGCCGCGGCGGGCGGCCACGGCCTGGGGCTCCTCGAGCTTCTTGAGGGCGTCCACGGTGCCGCGAACGATGTTGATGACGTTCACGGAGCCCATGGACTTGGACAGCACGTCATGGATGCCGGCGCACTCCAGCACGGCGCGCACCGGGCCGCCGGCGATCACGCCGGTACCCGGGGAGGCCGGACGGAGCAGCACGACGCCGGCGGCGTCCTCACCCTGCACGAGGTGCGGGATGGTGGAGCCGACGCGCGGGACACGGAAGAACGACTTCTTGGCCTCCTCCACGCCCTTCTGGATCGCGGCGGGGACCTCCTTCGCCTTGCCGTAGCCCACACCGACCATGCCGTTGCCGTCGCCGACGACGACCAGGGCGGTGAAGCTGAAGCGACGGCCGCCCTTGACGACCTTCGCCACGCGGTTGATGGCGACGACGCGCTCGAGGAACGCGTCCTTGTCCTCGTCCTGGGCGCCACGACGGTTGCGGTCGTCGCGACGGCCGCCGCGGCGATCGTCACGGCCGCCGCGGCCGTTGTCACGACCACCACGACCGCCGGAACGCTCGGTGGACTGGCTGGCCGAGCCGGCAGCGGTCTCGGCGACAGCGGTCTCGGTGTTCTCGGTCACCTGGGTGTCCTTCTGGTTGTTGGTCTCGGTCACAGCTGCAGCCCACCCTCTCGGGCACCGTCGGCGACGGCGGCCACACGGCCGTGGTACTTGTTGCCACCGCGGTCGAACACGACGGTCTCGATCCCCGCAGCCTTCGCACGCTCGGCGACGAGCTCGCCCACGCGCTTGGCCTTGGCGGTCTTGTCGCCCTCGAATGCACGCAGGTCCGCCTCCATGGTGGAGGCCGAGGCCAGAGTGCGGCTCTGGGTGTCGTCGACGACCTGCACGAACATGTGGCGTGCAGAGCGGTTCACGACCAGGCGCGGACGGGCGGTGGTGCCGGAGATCCGCTTGCGGACACGGAGGTGGCGGCGGGTACGGGCGTTGAACTTGCCCTTGCCCTTCACCTTCAGAGTAGACATCACTTACCTGCCTTTCCGGCCTTGCGGCGGATCTGCTCGCCCGCGTAGCGGACGCCCTTGCCCTTGTACGGGTCCGGGCGGCGCAGCTTGCGGATGTTGGCGGCGGTCTCGCCGACCTTCTGCTTGTCGATACCGGAGACGGTGACCTTGTTGCCCTCGACGGCGAAGGAGATGCCCTCCGGGCACTTCACCGGAACCGGGTGGGAGTAGCCCAGGGCGAACTCCAGGTCCTGGCCCTTGGCCAGCACGCGGTAGCCGGTGCCGATGACCTCGAGCTGCTTGGAGAAGCCCTCCGTCACGCCCAGGATCATGTTGTTGATCAGGGTGCGGGACAGGCCGTGCAGGGAACGGGACTCACGCTCGTCGTCCGGACGGGCCACGGTGACCTGTCCGTCCTCGAGGGTGGCCGTGATCGGGGAGGGCAGGGTGTGCTCCAGCTGGCCCTTCGGGCCCTTCACGGTGACGCGGGCGCCGTCGATGGTCACATCGACGCCGCTGGGAACGGTGATCGGCAGACGTCCGATTCGCGACATGTCAATACAGCCTTTCTTCGGTCTCGTCCGTCACCAGACGTAGGCGACGACTTCGCCGCCGACGCCCTTCTTGGCGGCCTGCCGGTCGGTCAGCAGACCGGAGGAGGTGGACAGGATGGCGATGCCCAGACCACCCAGCACGTGCGGGAGGTTGGTGGACTTCGCGTACACGCGCAGACCCGGCTTGGAGATGCGGCGCAGGCCGGCGATGGCACGCTCGCGCTGCGGTCCGAACTTCAGGTCGATGATCAGCTTCTTGCCGACCTCGGCCTCCTCCTCGCGCCAGTCGGCGATGTAGCCCTCGGCCTTGAGGATGTCGGCCACGCGGGTCTTCAGCTTGGACGACGGCATGGACACGGTGTCGTGGTAGGCCGAGTTCGCATTGCGCAGACGCGTCAGCATGTCTGCGACGGGATCGGTCATGGTCATGTGGGCTTCACGCCCTTTCTCGCCGCGGTTTCCCGCTCCGGTTCACCGGCACGGGACCTGTGGCGTAGAGGTCTTACTTTTCGGTCTTGAACGGGAAGCCCAGCGCCTTCAGCAGCGCGCGGCCCTCGTCGTCGTTCTTGGCAGAGGTCACCACGGTGATGTCCATGCCGCGCACGCGGTCGATCTTGTCCTGATCGATCTCGTGGAACACGGTCTGCTCGGACAGGCCGAAGGTGTAGTTGCCGTTGCCGTCGAACTGGCGGTCGGACAGGCCCCGGAAGTCACGGATGCGCGGGAGCGCGAAGGTGACGAGGCGGTCCAGGAACTCCCACATGCGGTCGCCACGGAGGGTGGCGTGCGTGCCGATCGGCATGCCCTCACGCAGCTTGAACTGCGCGATGGACTTGCGGGCCTTGGTGATCATCGGCTTCTGACCGGTGATCAGGGTCAGGTCGGCCACGGCGCCGTCGATGATCTTCGAGTCCTTGGCGGCCTCGCCGACACCCATGTTGACGACGACCTTGACGACGCCCGGCACCTGCATGACGTTGCCGTAGGAGAACTCCTCCTGCAGGGCGGCGCGGATCTGATCGCGGTACTTGGTCTTCAGACGCGGGGTGACCTTGGTGGTCTGCTGAACCTCGGTCATCACAGCTCCTTCCCCGAGGCCTTGGCGAAGCGGACCTTCACGGTCGTGCTCACGCCGTCCTTCTCGACGGTCTCGAAGCGGTAGCCCACGCGGGTCGGCTTCTTGGTCTCCGGGTCCACCACGGCCACGTTCGAGATGTGGATCGGGGCCTCGACGACCTGCAGGCCGCCCTCGGTGGAGCCGTTGTTGTTCTGGCCGGCACGCAGGTGCTTGGTCACGCGGTTGACGCCCTCGACCAGCACGCGGTCGGTGGACGGGAACACGCGCAGGACCTTGCCCTGCATGCCCTTGTCCTTGCCGGCGATGACCTGGACCAGGTCATCCTTCTTGATCTTCGCCATGGGTCAGATCACCTCCGGAGCGAGCGACACGATCTTCATGAAGCGCTTGTCGCGCAGCTCACGGCCCACGGGGCCGAAGATACGAGTGCCGCGCGGCTCGTTCTCGTTCTTGAGGATGACGGCCGCGTTCTCGTCGAAGCGGATGTACGAGCCGTCCGGACGGCGAGACTGCTTGCGAGCCCGCACGACCACAGCCTTGACGACATCGCCCTTCTTGACGTTGCCGCCGGGGATGGCGTCCTTCACGGTGGCGACGATGGTGTCGCCGATGCCTGCGTAGCGGCGTCCCGAGCCACCGAGAACACGGATGGTCAGGATCTCCTTCGCACCGGTGTTGTCGGCGACCTTCAGCCGCGACTCCTGCTGAATCACTTATCTCTCCTAGCGTCGCGCCGGTTCTCACCCCCGGTGGGTGAGCCTTGCGGAACGGTCAAGCGGTGATCCCGGCGTGCTTACCCCTGCCCCTCTCGCGTTCGGGCCCACACCTCTCCCCCACCGCATCTTCAGACAGCGGCGCGGTTCGGGGCAGGCTGCGGAACGCAGGGCAAGGCCGAGGCGGTTCCGGGATCGGCGTGCGACTCCCTCGGCACGCAGGATGGATGGTCCTGCCAACAAAGGGCGCACGAACATAGAAGTCTACAGCAAAGGCCCGCCCCTGCCAACGGCAGCGGACGGGCCTTCGCCTGTCATTCGGCTCACGCCGAACGCGTCACTTGGCGCGCTCGACGATCTCCGCGAGACGGAAATGCTTCGACGCCGACAGCGGTCGGGTCTCGGCGAGGCGAACGCGGTCGCCGACACCGGCGGCGTTCTCCTCATCGTGCGCCTTCACACGCTTGGTGGTGCGCATGACCTTGCCGTACAGCGCGTGCTTCTTGCGGTCCTCGACCTCGACCACGATGGTCTTGTCCATCTTGTCCGAGACGACGATGCCGCGGACGGACTTGCGGTAGCCGCGCTCCTCGGAGGCGGCGGCGGTCTGCTCGCTCACTTGGCAGCCTCCTCGTTCTTCTCGTCAGCCTTGCCCGGCGCGACGACGTCCTCGCGGATGCCGAGCTCGCGCTCACGCAGGATGGTGTAGATGCGGGCGATGTCACGCTTGACGGCCTTCAGTCGGCTGGAGTTGTCCAGCTGACCGGTGGCGGCCTGGAAGCGCAGGTTGAACAGCTCCTCCTTGGAGGACTTCAGGGCCTCCTGGAGACGGCCGTTGTCCATGCCGTCCAGGGACTCGACGTTCAGATCCTTGGTTCCGATGGCCATGGGATCACTCACCACCCTCTCGACGGATGATTCGGGCCTTCAGCGGCAGCTTGTGGATCGCGAGGCGCAGCGCCTCACGGGCGACGTCCTCGGACACACCGGACAGCTCGAACAGCACGCGGCCCGGCTTCACGTTGGCCACCCACCACTCGGGCGAGCCCTTGCCGGAGCCCATACGGGTCTCGGCGGGCTTCTTGGTCAGCGGACGGTCCGGGTAGATGTTGATCCACACCTTGCCGCCACGCTTGATGTAACGGGTCATGGCGATACGCGCGGCCTCGATCTGACGGTTCGTCACATAGGCCGGCGTGAGCGCCTGGATGCCCCACTCACCGAAGGTCACGGCGGTGCCGCCCTTGGCGGTGCCGGTGCGCTTGGGGTGGTGCTGCTTGCGGTGCTTGACGCGACGGGGAATCAGCATCAGGCGTTTCCTCCTTCAGCGGGAGCGGCGGCCGGCGCGGTGTTCTCGCGGCGCGGAGCACGCTCAGCACGATCGTTGCGACGGCGACGCTCGCCACCGCGACGGTCGCCGCGGCCACGGCCGGACGGCTGAGCGGCCTCCTTGGCGGCCAGCTCCTTCGCGGTGAGATCGCCCTTGTAGATCCAGACCTTCACGCCGATGCGACCGAAGGTGGTCCGGGCCTCGAACTTGCCGTAGTCCACGTTCGCGCGGAGGGTGTGCAGCGGCACGCGGCCCTCGCGGTAGAACTCGGAACGGCTCATCTCGGCGCCGCCGAGCCGGCCGGAGCACTGGATCTTGATGCCCTTGGCGCCGGCACGCATGGCCGACTGGATGGCCTTCTTCATCGCGCGGCGGAAGGCCACGCGGGAAGACAGCTGCTCCGCCACGCCCTGGGCGACCAGCTGGGCATCGGTCTCGGGGTTCTTGACCTCGAGGATGTTCAGCTGGATCTGCTTGCCGGTGAGCTTCTCGAGCTCCCCGCGGATGCGGTCGGCCTCAGCGCCGCGACGACCGATCACGATGCCCGGACGAGCGGTGTGGATGTCCACCCGCACGCGGTCACGGGTGCGCTCGATCTCCACCTTGGAGATGCCGGCGCGCTCCATGCCGTTGGTCATCAGCTCGCGGATCTTGACGTCCTCCTTGAGGAAGTCCTTGTAGCGCTGACCGTCCTTGTGGGAGTCAGCGAACCAGTGCGAGACGTGGTCGGTGGTGACGCCGAGACGGAAACCGTTCGGGTTGATCTTGTTGCCCATTTACTCAGTTCCCACCCTTCTCGTCCTTGGTGGCGACCACCACGGTCACGTGGCTGGTGCGCTTGTCGATGCGGTAGGCGCGGCCCTGGGCACGCGGCTGGAACCGCTTCATGGTCGGGCCCTCGTCCACGTAGGCCTCGCTGATGTACAGCGAGTCCTCGTCGAACGCGAGGCCCTCACGGTCGGCCTTCACGCGGGCGTTGGCCACGGCGGAGGCGACGATCTTGTAGACCGGCTCCGAAGCGCCCTGACGGGCGAACTTCAGGATGGCCAGGGCCTCCACGGTGTCCTTGCCACGGACCAGGTCGACGACGCGCCGGGCCTTCATCGGCGTCACGCGCAGGTGGCGCGCCATTGCCTTGGCTTCCATTGCTTCTCTCTTTCGAATCTCTCGAAGGTCAAGCTCCACGAACCGTCAGGCTCAGCGGCGCTTGCCCTTCTTGTCGTCCTTCACGTGACCGCGGAACGTCCGCGTGGGGGCGAACTCTCCGAGCTTGTGACCCACCATGGACTCGGTGACGAACACCGGAATGTGCTTGCGGCCGTCGTGCACCGCGATGGTGTGGCCGAGCATGTCCGGGATGATCATCGACCGGCGAGACCAGGTCTTGATGACGTTCTTGGTGCCCTTCTCGTTCTCCGCCAGAACCTTCAGGTAGAGGTGCTGATCGACGAAGGGGCCCTTCTTCAGGCTGCGAGGCATGTCTTCTCAGCTCCCTTATCGCTTGTTCTTGCCGGAACGGCGACGACGCACGATGTACTTGTCGCTTTCCTTGTTGGGACGGCGGGTGCGGCCCTCGGGCTTGCCGTTCGGGTTGACCGGGTGACGGCCGCCGGAGGTCTTGCCCTCGCCACCGCCGTGCGGGTGGTCGACCGGGTTCATCACGACACCGCGGACGGTCGGGCGAACGCCCTTCCAGCGCATGCGGCCGGCCTTGCCCCAGTTGATGTTGGACTGCTCGGCGTTTCCCACCTCGCCGACGGTGGCGCGGCAGCGCACGTCGACGTTGCGGATCTCACCGGAGGGCAGGCGCAGCTGGGCGTACTTGCCCTCACGGGCGACCAGCTGGATCGCGGCGCCGGCCGAGCGGGCCAGCTTCGCGCCGCCGCCCGGACGCAGCTCCACGGCGTGGATCATGGTGCCCAGCGGGATGTTGCGCAGCGGGAGGTTGTTGCCCGCCTTGATGTCGGCGTTCGGGCCGGCCTCGACCACGGCGCCCTGACGCAGGTTGGCCGGAGCCAGGATGTAGCGCTTGGTGCCGTCGGCGTAGTGCAGCAGCGCGATGCGCGCGGTGCGGTTCGGGTCGTACTCGATGTGAGCGACCTTCGCCGGCACACCGTCCTTGTCGTGACGACGGAAGTCGATCAGACGGTACTGCCGCTTGTGGCCACCGCCCTTGTGACGGGTGGTGATGCGGCCGGTGTTGTTGCGTCCACCGGTCTTGTGCAACGGACGGAGAAGGGACTTCTCCGGCGTGGACCGGGTGATCTCTGCGAAGTCGGCCACCGACGAGCCACGCTGGCCCGGGGTGGTCGGCTTGTACTTACGGATAGCCATGTACCTGTTCCTCGATTAAGTGGTCTCCGCAACGCCTCAGGAGGCGAGCGGACCTCCGAAGATGTCGATCGTTCCGTCCTTCAGCGTGACGATGGCACGCTTGGTGGACTTGCGCTGGCCCCAGCCGAAGCGGGTCCGACGGCGCTTGCCCGGACGGTTGAGGGTGTTCACCGAGGCGACGGACACGTCGAAGATGCGCTCGACGGCCTGCTTGATCTCGGTCTTGTTGGAGCGCGGGTCCACGAGGAAGGTGTACTTGCCCTCGTCGATCAGACCGTAGCTCTTCTCCGACACGACGGGAGCGATGATCACGTCGCGGGGATCCTTGTTGATGGAGCCGCTCACTGGGCATCCTCCTTCTTGGCACCGGTGGCGCGCGCCACGAACGCCTCGTAGGCGGCCTGCGTGAACACGACGTCGTCGGAGACGAGCACGTCGTAGGTGTTCAGCTGGTCGGCGTACAGGGTGTGCACGGCGGGCAGGTTGCGGACGGACAGGGCGGAGACGTCGTCGGCGCGGTCGATGACGACCAGCATGTTCTTGCGGCCGGTGTTCAGCGACTCCAGGCCGGCCTTCGCCGCCTTGGTGGACGGGGTCTCGCCGGTGACGAGGGTCTCGATCACGTGGATGCGACCGTGGCGGGCCCGGTCGGACAGGGCGCCGCGCAGAGCGGCGGCCTTCATCTTCTTGGGGGTCCGCTGCGAGTAGTCACGCGGGGTCGGGCCGTGGACGATGCCACCGCCGGTCATGTGCGGAGCGCGGATGGAGCCCTGGCGTGCACGGCCGGTGCCCTTCTGCTTGAACGGCTTGCGACCGGCGCCCGACACCTCACCGCGGTCCTTCGCCTTGTGGGTGCCCTGGCGGGCGGCGGCGAGCTGGGCCACGACGACCTGGTGCATCAGCGGGACGTTCGCCTGCACGTCGAAGATCTCGGCGGGCAGGTCGACCTTGACGGTCTTCACAGAGTTGGCCATGGGTCTCAGGCTCCCTTCGCGGCGCTGCGCACGAGCACGACCTGGCCCTTGGGGCCGGGGACAGCGCCCTTGATCAGCAGCAGGTTGTTGTCCACGTCGATGCCGTGGAGCGTGAGGTTGTGGGTGGTCTGGCGGACAGCGCCCAGGCGGCCCGGCATGCGCATGCCCTTGAAGACACGGCCCGGAGTGGCGGCACCGCCGACGGAGCCCGGCTTGCGGTGGTTCTTGTGCTGACCGTGGGAGGCGCCCACACCGGCGAAGCCGTGGCGCTTCATGGCGCCGGCGAAGCCCTTGCCCTTGGTGGTGCCCACGACGTCCACCTTCTGACCGGCCTCGAACACCTCGACGGACAGGTCCTGGCCGAGCTCGTACTCGGCGGCGTCGGCGGTGCGCAGCTCCACCAGGTGGCGGCGCGGAGTCACGCCTGCCTTCTCGAAGTGACCGGCCAGCGGCTTGGTCACGCGGCGGGGGTCGATCTGGCCGTAGGCGATCTGGACGGCGGTGTAGCCGTCGGTCTCCTCGTTGCGCAGCTGGGTGACCACGTTGGACTCGGACTGGACCACGGTGACGGGGATGAGCTTGCCGTTCTCGTCCCAGACCTGGGTCATGCCGAGCTTCGTGCCCAGCAGGCCCTTGACGTTACGGGTGTTGGTCATAGTCTCTCAGCACCTCCCTCTCAGAGCTTGATCTCGATGTTGACGTCCGCGGGCAGGTCCAGTCGCATGAGCGAGTCGACGGCCTTCGGAGTCGGGTCGATGATGTCGATCAGCCGCTTGTGGGTGCGCATCTCGAAGTGCTCACGGCTGTCCTTGTACTTGTGCGGAGAACGGATAACGCAGTACACGTTCTTCTCCGTCGGCAGCGGCACGGGGCCGACCACCGTTGCGCCTGCGCGCGTGACCGTGTCAACGATCTTGCGGGCCGAGACGTCGATGACCTCGTGGTCGTACGACTTCAGCCGGATGCGGATCTTCTGTCCCGCCATGGCGTCACGCCTCTCTCGTCGAGTAGCTGTTCCTGTCCCTGTGCGCAGGACACGTCCGTCCTGCATCTTGTCCTCGACCCGTCCGGGGTGAATCCGGCTGAGCCGGGTTCCTCACCCTCGTCGGGCTCCGGTCCACGCGGTCGGGCGTGTCGCACTCTCCGGGAGGGCAGACGCGCCGGCGTCGGACTGGAAGGAATGTGCATCTGGGCTCCGCAGCCGGCCACGAGACACATGGGCGGCGGCGCCTGGAGCGCTTGAGCAACTTATCCAGTATGACAGAGAACGGCACCGTCCGCCAACCGGCGCATCGGTGCCGTCCTGTGATCCTGGACGCGCCGGCCCAGCACACAGGTGCGGGCAGTCAGTTCCCCCATTCGGTGGGCGGGCCCGCCGTCAGCAGCGCCACGAACACCACCGCCACCACGACGAGGGCGATCAGCACGCTCACGACCGGCCTGGCGAGCACCGCGCGCAGCAGCCGGTCCGCACCGGAGCTCCGCCCCGGCTCGTCGAGCACACGCCAGTGGTCCGCCGGCTCGCCCCGCCGTCCCATCGCGCGTTCGAAGGGAACGGTCATGAAGGGAATGACCGCCGATCCCAGCGCCACCAGTCCTCGCCCGGCAGACCAGCGCGAATCGATCCAGACGGCGACCACCACCACCACATAGCAGAGGAAGACGAAGCCGTGGACACCGCCGCCCACGGGCATGAGCGCCTCGGTGACGCCGGTGTACTTGAGGGCCATCGCCAGGATCAGCAGCGCCCAGGTGACCATCTCCGCCGCGGCGGTGATCCCGAACAGTCGACGTGGAGCGGCGGCGGTCACCGCTCGATCTCCCCTCCGCGGTTCGCACGACGGATGCGCCGGGCGCGCTCGATCTCCGGCTTGAAGTGTCGGTAGAGGCCGACGCCGACGGCCACGACCGCCGCGAGGACCAGCAGGGTGATGAGGAGTTCCATGCCCACCAGCGTACCGGTGCCCGTCGCCGCCCCGAGCACACGAGAAGGCCCCCCGCCTCCGAAGAGGCGAGGGGCCGTCGTCGCTGTGATCGGCTCAGAGAGCCGACCGGCTGCGATCAGACGATCACTTGGTGATCTTGGTCACGCGGCCGGAGCCCACGGTGCGGCCACCCTCACGGATGGCGAAGCCGAGGCCCTCCTCCATGGCGATCGGCTGGATGAGCTCGACCGACATCTCGGTGGTGTCGCCCGGCATGACCATCTCGGTGCCCTCCGGCAGGGTGATGACGCCGGTGACATCGGTGGTGCGGAAGTAGAACTGCGGGCGGTAGTTCGAGTAGAACGGGTTGTGGCGGCCGCCCTCATCCTTGGACAGGATGTAGACGTTGGCCTCGAAGTTGGTGTGCGGGGTGATCGAGCCCGGGGCCACGACGACCTGGCCGCGCTCGACGTCGTCACGCTTCAGGCCGCGCAGCAGCAGACCGCAGTTCTCGCCGGCCCAGGCCTCGTCGAGCTGCTTGTGGAACATCTCGATGCCGGTGACGGTGGTCTTCTGCAGGTCGCGGATGCCCACGATCTCGACCTCGGAGTTGATGGCGAGGGTGCCGCGCTCGGCACGGCCGGTCACCACGGTGCCGCGGCCGGTGATGGTGAAGACGTCCTCGATCGGCATCAGGAACGGCTTGTCGCGGTCGCGGACCGGATCCGGGATGTACTCGTCGACGGCGGCCATCAGGTCCTGCACGGACTTGACCCACTTCTCGTCGCCCTCCAGGGCCTTGAGAGCGGAGACGCGCACGACCGGAGCCTCGTCGCCGTCGAACTCCTGGGAGGACAGCAGCTCGCGGACCTCCATCTCGACGAGCTCGAGGAGCTCCTCGTCCTCGACCATGTCGGACTTGTTCAGGGCCACGAGCAGGGCCGGCACACCGACCTGGCGGGCCAGGAGGACGTGCTCACGGGTCTGGGCCATCGGGCCGTCGGTGGCGGCGACCACGAGGATGGCACCGTCCATCTGGGCAGCGCCGGTGATCATGTTCTTGATGTAGTCGGCGTGGCCCGGGGCGTCCACGTGGGCGTAGTGACGCTTCTCGGTCTGGTACTCCACGTGGGAGATGTTGATGGTGATGCCGCGCTGGCGCTCCTCCGGAGCGGAGTCGATGGTGGCGAAGTCACGGGCCTCGTTCAGGTCCGGGTACTGGTCGTACAGAACCTTCGAGATCGCCGCGGTCAGGGTGGTCTTGCCGTGGTCGACGTGGCCGATGGTGCCGATGTTGACGTGCGGCTTCGTGCGCTCGAACTTTGCCTTTGCCACAGTTCCTCCTAGAACGTGTTCATCATCGCGAAGACTTGAAGATTTCATGCAGCGTCGCAGGGCGTGCTGACAACTCTCCCGAGTCTACGCGTCGATGTGGTGTTGGGAAAATCCCGGCGGATGTGAGGACCAGTCCGGTTCCAGGCCAGCAGTGCCGCCTGAAGCGGACCGGACCTGACCCGTCCTGTGCGGGAGCCGCGCCGCCGGGGTGGTGCGGCTCCCGTGCTTCCCCGCGGCCGCAGCGCGTGCGGCCGCGGGGAGCAAGTCGGTTTCCGACGTGTGACCTGGGGTCACTCGCCCTGGGACTTCTCGATGATCTCGTCGGCGACGGCCTTCGGGACCTCGGAGTAGGAGTGGAAGGTCATCGAGAAGACCGCGCGACCCTGGGTGCGGGAGCGCAGATCGCCGATGTAGCCGAACATCTCCGACAGCGGCACGAGGGCCTTGACGACCTTCACGCCGGTGGCGTCCTCCATGGACTGGATCTGGCCACGGCGGGAGTTCAGGTCGCCGATGACGTCGCCCATGAACTCCTCCGGAGTGCGGACCTCAACGGCCATCAGCGGCTCGAGGAGGACCGGGTTCGCCTTGCGCACGCCCTCCTTGAAGGCCTGCGAGCCGGCGATCTTGAACGCCATCTCCGAGGAGTCGACGTCGTGGTAGGCGCCGTCGAGGAGGGTCGCCTTCACGCCGACCATCGGGTAGCCGGCCAGCACGCCGAACTGCATGGCGTCCTGGATGCCCGCGTCCACCGACGGGATGTACTCGCGCGGCACACGGCCGCCGGTCACGGCGTTCTCGAACTCGTAGACCTCGCCGTCGGCGGTGTCCAGGGGCTCGAACTTGAGCTGGACCTTCGCGAACTGGCCGGAGCCGCCGGTCTGCTTCTTGTGGGTGTAGTCGACCTTCTCGACGGTGCGCTTGATGGTCTCGCGGTACGCGACCTGCGGCTTGCCCACGTTGGCCTCGACCTTGAACTCGCGCTTCATGCGGTCCACGAACACGTCGAGGTGCAGCTCGCCCATGCCGCCGATCTCGGTCTGGCCGGTCTCCTCGTTGAGGTTGACGCGGAAGGTCGGATCCTCGGCGACGAGCTTCTGGATGGCGGCGGAGAGCTTCTCCTGGTCGCCCTTCGACTTCGGCTCGATGGCCACGGCGATCACCGGCTCCGGGAACGACATGGACTCGAGGATGATCGGGTGGTCCGGGTTGCAGAGCGTGTCGCCGGTGGTGGTGTCCTTCAGGCCGATCACCGCGTAGATGTGGCCGGCGACGACCTCCTCCACCGGGTTCTCCTTGTTGGCGTGCATCTGGAAGAGCTTGCCGATGCGCTCCTTCTTGCCCTTGGTGGCGTTGAGGATCTGCGCACCGGTCGCCAGACGGCCGGAGTACACGCGGATGAAGGTGAGGGTGCCGAAGAACGGGTGCGAGGCGATCTTGAAGGCCAGGGCCGAGAACGGCTCCTCCTTGGACGGCTCGCGGGTGAGCTCCTCGTCCTCGTCGTTGACGGCGTGGCCCTTCACGGCACCGGCGTCGAGCGGGTTCGGCAGGTAGGCGACCACGGCGTCGAGCATCGGCTGCACGCCACGGTTCTTGAACGCGGAGCCGCAGAACACCGGGTAGGCCTCGGCGTTCACGGTGAGCTTGCGCACGCCGGCGACGATCTCCTCTTCGGTGAGCTCCTCGCCCTCGAGGTACTTCTCCATGAGCTCCTCGTCGGCCTCGGCGACGGCCTCGAGCAGCTGGTTGCGGTACTCCTCGGCCTTCTCCTGCAGGTCGGCCGGGATCTCCTCGGTCACGTACTCGGCGCCCATGGTCACGTCGCCCTTGGCGTCGCCCGGCCACACGAAGGCCTTCATGGAGATCAGGTCGACCACGCCGACGAAGTCGTTCTCGGCGCCGATCGGCAGCTGCATCACGAGCGGCTTGGCACCGAGGCGGGAGACGATGGTGTCCACGGTGAAGTAGAAGTCGGCACCCAGCTTGTCCATCTTGTTGACGAAGCAGATGCGCGGCACTTCGTACTTGTCGGCCTGGCGCCACACGGTCTCGGACTGCGGCTCCACGCCCTCCTTGGCGTCGAACACGGCGACGGCGCCGTCGAGCACGCGCAGGGAGCGCTCCACCTCGACGGTGAAGTCCACGTGGCCGGGGGTGTCGATGATGTTGATCTGGGTGTTCTTCCAGAAGCAGGTCACCGCGGCGGAGGTGATGGTGATGCCGCGCTCCTTCTCCTGCTCCATCCAGTCGGTGGTCGACGCACCGTCGTGGGTCTCGCCGAGCTTGTGGTTCACACCCGTGTAGAAGAGGATGCGCTCGGTGGTGGTGGTCTTGCCGGCATCGATGTGCGCCATGATGCCGATGTTGCGGACCTTGTTCAGGTCGGTCAGCACGTCCTGTGCCACGGTGTCTCCCTTGTGTCGGGTGGGGTGGGGGCTCGTCAGAGTGGTACGGAGAAGGCCGCGGGGATCACTCCCCGGCGGCGGAGGGCCCGGAGCGCGGAGGACACCTCCCCGCCCCGGGCCGACGACGTCACCAGCGGTAGTGGGCGAAGGCCTTGTTGGCCTCGGCCATCTTGTGGCTGTCCTCACGGCGCTTCACGGCGCCGCCGAGGCCGTTCGACGCATCGAGGATCTCATTCATCAGCCGCTCGGTCATGGTCTTCTCGCGGCGGGCCTTGGAGAAGCCGACCAGCCAGCGGAGTGCCAGGGCGGTGGAGCGGCCCGGCTTGACCTCGACCGGGACCTGGTACGTGGCACCGCCGACGCGGCGGGAGCGCACCTCCAGGGCCGGCTTGATGTTGTCCATGGCCTTCTTCAGGGTGGCCACCGGATCGTTGCCGGTCTTCTGACGGGTGCCCTCGAGGGCACCGTAGACGATGCGCTCGGCGGTGGACTTCTTGCCGTCGACCAGCACCTTGTTGATCAGCTGGGTGACCAGCGGGGATCCGTAGACGGGATCGACGACGAGGGGGCGCTTCGGCGCGGGACCCTTACGAGGCATTACTTCTTCTCCTTCTTGGCGCCGTAACGGGAGCGGGCCTGGCCGCGGTTCTTCACGCCCTGGGTGTCGAGCGCGCCGCGCACGATCTTGTAGCGCACGCCGGGCAGGTCCTTCACACGACCGCCGCGGACGAGCACGATCGAGTGCTCCTGCAGGTTGTGACCCTCGCCCGGGATGTACGCGGTGACCTCGATGCCGCCGCTGAGGCGGACACGGGCGACCTTGCGCAGCGCCGAGTTCGGCTTCTTCGGGGTCGTGGTGTACACGCGGGTGCACACGCCACGACGCATGGGGTTGCCCTGCAGCGCAGGGGCCTTCGTATTGACGATCTTCGGTGAGCGGCCCTTGCGGACCAGCTGCTGAATCGTAGGCACTCTTCAGCCTTCCTGTGTTTCGGTGATCGCTGACGTGATCTGCCGAGCCGGCAGGCCAGAGGGCCTCGGGTTCGGCGGCTGCTCGTTCCTCGTTCTGCCTCTCCTGTGGGGCTCCATGAGCAAACGTCCGCAGGCGTGCAAAAGTGTGGCATTCGTTGCGCAACTTCCCCGCAACCCGGACCGCGTCCATACTGCCACACGAAAAACAATCGGATCGAGAATACCATGCGCGCCCACACGCGCCAACACGGGGTGCGAGAGGACACATCGGCCGGGCCGCAATCCCGGGCGCTCCCCGCGCCCCCGCCGTAGACTGGCCGCGTGACACCCGAACCTGATGCAGCACAGACGACCCCGTCCGCCCCGTCCGGTCCTTTGACCGTGCGCGGCATCGACGAGGCTCAGCACACCGCCTTCCTCGCCCGCCACCCGGAGGCCTCCTTCCTCCAGAACCCGCGCTGGGCCAACGTGAAGACGGACTGGCGCGGCCAGTCCGTGGGCATCTTCCGCGGCACCGAGCTCGTGGGCGCGGCCCTCGTGCTCGCCCGCCCCCTGCCGGTGCCGGCCCGCGTGCCCGTGCTGGGCAAGGCCTTCCTCGCCTACATCGCCGAGGGACCGGTCCTCGACGAGGGCGTACGCCTCGTGGACGCGCTCACCCCGCTGGTGCAGCTGCTGAAGTCCCAGGGCGCCTTCCTGGTCCGGGTGGGCCCGCCCGGCGTGGTCCGCACCTGGGAGGCGGACACCGTCCGCAAGTCCCTCACGGACCCGCAGTACACGGTGCTCACCGACCTGCCCTGCGAGGTCACTCCCGGCGCCCTCGAGCTGCAGGACGAGCTCCGTGCCGCCGGCTGGCAGGCCCCCGAGGTCCTCGAGGGCTTCTCCGCGGGCCAGCCGATGTTCCAGGCCCGCATCCCGCTGAAGGACCTGGACGTGGACGGCGTGCTCGCCCGCATGTCCGGCTCCTCCCGCAAGCGCACCCGCCGCTCCACCCGCAACGACCTGGACGTCGTCACCGCCGGCGTCGAGCGTCTCGGCGAGTGGGAGGCCCTGCAGGACGAGACCGCCGAGCGCGACAAGTTCACCGGCCGTCCCAAGGAGTACTTCCAGCGCGTGATCGAGCAGCTGGGCGGCTCTGAGATCGCCGACGTCACCTACTACATCGCCGAGTACGAAGGGGAGCCGGTCGCCGCGGCCTTCCACTTCCGCCAGGGCCACATCTGCTACCGCCCCTACTCCGCCTCCTCCCAGAAGGAGCGCAAGCGGGACGCCCCCCGCCTGCTGCAGCTCACCCAGATCGAGGCCGGCATCGCCGACGGCTGCCACTGGCTGGACCTGGGCGGCGTGCCCGGCTCCGTGGACCACGAGAACCGGATCACCGGCCTCACCGAGTTCAAGACGACGCAGGGCGCCAACATCGTGCAGACCCACGGAGAGTGGGACTTCCCGGTCAACAGGCTCCTCGCCAAGGCGTTCACCCTGTACATGTCGCGTCGCTGACGCGTCCGCTCCCGGGAGCCCACGGCCCGGCGCCCTCCGCACGGAGGGGCCGGGCCGTCGTCGTTCCCTATGCCGTCCCGGCGCGTCACGACGACGGCACCCGCCTCCGCCCGCCGGGGACGGGGCGGACCGG
>NZ_FUKP01000042.1:0-41102 GCF_900163825.1 Micrococcus lylae
CTGAGAACCACAGCGGTGGCACCAGTCATCTGGCTCCACCACCCGGCAAGCTAGTACCGCCCGCCCGGGCTCCACCCGTTGCCCGGTAGCTTGAAGGCCGAGCTCGTCCAGTCGGCAAAACTTCGTCAGGTCACAGTCGTCGAAGGTAGCGTTGAGCACGTCGAGGTCTTTCAGATGGCTGTGTAGGAACTTCCATCATCGGAAGGCCTCGACCTCTATCCAGCTATCGACGCGCCACTTCCCCGAGCCCCCCGTCTACACCCTCGATTGTGAAGAGCCGATAAAGAGCCCTGGAGAATGTCCCGATAAGGGCGCCTTACTCCTCACAGGCCTTCAAGGCGCGCCTCAGACGAGCACTTACTCACTCCATAAATGGTGAGGGAAGCCATCACACTTGTATCCACACATGTGGACGAAACTGTGGATGAGGAACAACGCTGCGCGGCGGCGTCACATCGCTCCTGTGCACATGTGGACAACACCTGTGGATGAATGACTCGCCGCGAGCCAGAGCATGTCGCTTCCAGCTGCGGAGGGCAACAAGAACACCGTCTCGGGACCTAGCCCCTGGGCGAGGCAACGATGGGGATGGTCCCAGAGAGGATGCGCCATGGCATGTCGGCGAGCTCGTGTGCGATGGATGCTCCAAAAGACCGACGACAGACCTGGCTGCTCTTCGGCCATCCGTTCCACGTGAAACGAGCGATCTGGCGGGAGCCTGACTGATGGCTGGCCTCTCGAGCTGTCACGAGAGAGCTGATGCTTCAGCAGGCTTTTGCGCAGAACATCGGAAGTATGTCGGTGAGGAATCGTCATCCGATGACTGGTGTAGGTGCAGCTCTCCGTTCGTGCAGCAGAAAGGGGGCGGGTCATGGCGGGCGTCGGACGTCCTTGAGGTCGTTCGGCGGAACACTGGAGCCGCTGCTGTCCCAGTGAGTAATGGGTTCTTGGCTTGCCTGCTCGCATGCCATCCCCTTGGGCGAGAAGAAAAGACACACCGTCTGGGAGGCGTTGGGGGATGTTTCACGTAGAACGCAAGGCATGGGCAGTCTCGTGGCTCCGTAGAAACCTGCCGACACACGACCGTACCGAACGGGTCTACCGGCCACCGCGTTGGCCACGGTTCGCTGAGCGGTACCGTCGTATGCGAAGACTGAAGTAAGCGTCTTCAGCATGATCCACGGGGATGCTCGACAAGACACCTGGAGAGACCGAGTAGCGGCGTTCCGGACAACTATCGACACGAGTGGGTGACTGGCGCAGAAGGGCGGGCCGCCTTGTGATCATTCATCGGCCGCGGACTGTGGCGAGGAGGTGATCTCTCTCCCGCCGTGTGATTCCTGGACGTGTTTCACGTGAAACGCGACTGCAGTGGAACATGGCGCAGTGGGATACGCGAAGAAGGTGGGAGTCTCTCACGGGGCCGAACTGCATTTGCGGGTCGCCTCGGACCACGGAGTCGATTCACCCGTTGGCGCGCCGGGACTCCGGCCATCAGATCGGTGTTCGGCATTGCATACATCTCTGTCTTCAGCTCAATGCTGAGATGAGCGCGTGCGTAGAACCGAATGTCGGTCCTGAAGTAGATGCCATAGTCGCCTATTGAGGATCAGCAGCCGAAGCGCTGGGACGGTGTGCGGGTGCAGGTAGACCTGCTCTCCTAGAAGTGCGTCTTCAGTTTCACCCTGGACGGAGACAAGGCGCCCGCATGGCTACGGTCTACGTTTCACGTGGAACGTGACACGGGCAGCGCTGGCCTGGAAAAGTCTCCGTGCGTTCGGCGAGTAGGCCAGGGGTAGCTAAAAGGAATGGTCTAGACATCTTGGCAGCTCTCACCACGCCCCTCTCCCCAGGTAGTTTCACGTGAAACCTTGGGACGACAGGGTCAAGACTGTCGCTGTGCTGAGGGGACAGTGACTACCGCTCACAACTCAGTGTCCACTTTGCGTGCGCCTTGGTCACGAGTGGATCGACACTCCTGCTGGCACCGCCGGCTCTTAGAGGCAGTCTCCAGGCCTGTTACGCGTGTGCCCTCGACCTAGGGCTGGAAGCATGACAAACGGGAAGCTGGCCGAACATGGGGGTATGCGGGCTTCGCTAGACGGGCGAATCTCTTCGTTCACGCAGGATGGAACACGAACGGCAGTGCCCCAGGGTTGTGACGGATCTGGGCAGAGAGTGGTTCATTGTCTTCGGCTCCTCGTGTCCTCATATCTCCTTGGACATGACGATCTTGGGCACTCGCTCTTTCGCCAAGGAAGCACTCCATGCTCCGCTGACCGCGCCCCAGAGGGCGGCGGGTCGATCCACATGGGTCGACACGCAACACTTTCGTTCGACCATTGTAAGCAACGCTTAACGGGTGATGCGAGGTGCGAGAGCGCAGATGATGCTCTTCGCATGAGGGCATGATTTGTGGTCCGTAGTCGACGGCTGGAGAGTGATTCGGTACATCATTGGCCGTTTCACGTGAAGCAAAGCGCGGTCATCAGCCTTCGGTATCGAACACAAGCCCTCACTCACCTACGTCTGGCCTCCCGCTTCGGTCCCAGACCTCGTTGCTGTCATCCCGGACTCGCATCGCAAGGTGGTTCGGAGACCTGAGCTAACGCGTCGCTGCCGCAAGCCAAGAGCGGCATCGCATGCGGCAGAGCGAGGAACCGCATTCGTGTTTCACGTGGAACGGGACTGCTGCTCCGTAGAAGGAAGCCGTACTCCGACCTAGACTGGACTGGACATATTTCACTGCAGGAGGACATGTGAAGAAGACCCGCCGAGGAGGCCTGGGCCGGGGCCTCGGTGCCCTAATTCAGAGCACCGCAGACGCCGAGGAGACCACGGCGCCAGCGTCTTCCGCCGCGCCGACGGAGGAGACCGGGCAGACTGTGTCCTCTGAGGACGAGAAGGAAGCAACGACGCGCCGGCGCACCGCGTCTGCAGCCGCCGCTGCATCGGAGAAGTCTGCTGACAAGACACGGGGTAAGACGGCGTCTTCGAAGAAGTCCAACGGCACCGGCTCCTCCTCGTCGTCGACGAAGTCGTCAACGATCAAGTCCTCGTCGAGCAAGTCCTCAACGTCCATGCCGTCCAGGTCGAAGACGCCCGCGGCGTCCACGGCGTCCAAGGAGAAGGCAGCCGCGTCGGGGACCACGTCCACCTCCACATCCACGGCCACCGGCGCGAAGAAGAGTGCTTCCACCGATTCGTCCGCGGTCAGTGGCGGAAAGGTCAGTGGCACAACGACGTCCGCTGCCAGCAGGAACACCAGGACCGGAGCCGGCGCCGGTGGCACCACCTCTGCCGAGAAGTCCGCCGACGCACCGAAGTCCACCTCCGGCCGCGGCAGTCGGCCCGTGGATGTCTTCTTCTCTTCTGATCGAACCCCCACGGAGGGTGATGCGAAGGGTGGCAAGGCCACCACTGCTGCCGAAGAAAGGGACACCACTGCTGTCGAGGAGCACGAGCAGACGGACGCCTCGTCCGCGTCATCCCGCTCTGCCGCTGGTCGCAAGTCCTCTGTACGACGCGGTCGTCCTTCCATGCCCGCTGTCAACGCTCTGGGCCGTCGGGCACCCGCGGAGCCGGCTGAGGCTGAAACTGAGGCTGAGAAGGTCTCGGAGAAGTCCGCTGGAGGCTCCGTGCCTGCAACCACAGACGTGACGGCCGGGGCCGAGGTCTCGGAGGCAGGCACCGTGCCCACGGACATCGCCGTGCTTCGCGAGCTGAAGGTCACAGACATCCATCCGAACCCCCGTCAGCCGCGTGAGGTCTTCGACGAGGACCACATGGACGAGTTGGTCACCTCTATCACCGAGGTGGGCATCCTTCAGCCCATCGTGGTCCGCGAGGTGTCCGGCCCCACGCCGTACGAGCTGATCATGGGCGAGCGTCGTTGGCGTGCCACCCAGCTCGCCGGCCTGGACACCATCCCGGCGATCGTGCGTCACACTCCGGACGAGGACCTCCTTCGTGATGCGCTGCTGGAGAACCTCCACCGTTCTCAGTTGAATCCGCTGGAAGAGGCAGCCGCCTACCAGCAGCTCATGGACGACTTCGAGTGCACGCAGGAAGAGCTGTCCCAGCGGATCGGCCGCTCCCGTCCACAGATCTCCAACACGCTGCGCCTGATGAAGCTGCCGCCGCTCGTGCAGCGGCGCGTCGCCAACAACACGCTCACCGCCGGGCATGCCCGTGCGCTGCTCGGTCTCACGGATCCGGCGGAGATGGAGCGTCTGGCCCAGCGCATCGTGTCCGAGGGCCTCTCCGTGCGGGCCACGGAGGAGGCCGTCGCGCTCGCACAGGGTGTCCGCCAGGCCGCCCCGGCCACGCGTCGTCGCAGCGAGCCGACCCGTCATGAGCGCCTGGACTACTTCGCCACCGCCCTGACCTCGCGCCTGGACACCCAGGTCAAGATCACCCTGGGCAAGCGGAAGGGCAAGATCGCCATCGACTTCGCGTCCGTCGAGGACCTCAACCGCATCATGGAGCTGATCCAGGGCGACGACGCGGAGAAGTGAGCCGATCGGCCGCGGCAAGCGGCCGTCGTCGGGGATGGAGGAGGGCCGCCGTAGCAGGCGCCTGCAGTACCGAGGCACATGAAATGCCCGTATCGAATGACACGGATGTCATTCGATACGGGCCTTTCTCATCCCGTCTGACCTGGTCCTTCTCCCTCACCGAATGACAAAGGCCGCCTCCCGCGAGGGAAGGCGGCCTTCATCATGTCAGTGGCAACAGGCCTGACAGGCCTGAGGGTCGGTCAGCTGCGCCTCAGCCGAGGATGTCGGAGAACTCCTCCACCAGGGCCGGCTTGGGCTTGGCGCCGACGGACTCCTTGACCTTCTGGCCGTCCTTGAACGCCACCACGAGCGGGATCGAGGTGACACCGAACTGGGCGGCGGTGGCCGGGGAATCGTCCACGTTGACCTTGGCGACGGTGACCTTGCCCTCATACTCGGCGGCGACCTCCTCCAGGACCGGGCCCAGCATGCGGCACGGACCGCACCACTCGGCCCAGAAGTCCACGAGGACGGGCAGCTCGGAGTCCAGGACCTTCTCCTGGAAGTCGGCGTCGGTGACGTTGATGATGCTCATGGGGTCTCCTTATGCGGATAGTCGGTGGTTTCGGTCCTCCACGGGTCGCTGAGGGCCGCAGGGCGGTCCTCAGGCCGGGTTCGCGTCGGACTCGGGGCCGGCGGGGGCCGCCTCGTCGACTCCCAGGACGTCGGCGAGATAGTGCTCCACGTCCTGGGCGGCCACGCAGCCGGTGCCGGCGGCGGTGATGGCCTGCCGGTACGTGTGGTCGGTGACGTCGCCGGCGGCGAAGACGCCAGGCAGGGTCGTGCGGGAGGAGGGGTGCTCCACCTTGATGGTGCCGTGCTCGGTCAGCTCGAGCTGGTCCTTCACCAGGTCGGTGCGCGGGTCGTGGCCGATCGCGATGAACAGGCCGGTGACGGCCAGTTCCCGCTGCTCGCCGGAGACGCTGTCCTGCAGGAGCAGGGAGCTGACCTTGTCCTCGCCCCGGACTTCGGCGACCTTCGTGTTCCAGTGGAACTCGATCTTCTCGTTGTCCATGGCGCGCTGGCCCATGATCTTCGAGGCGCGCAGCTCGTCCTTGCGGACCAGCACGTGGACCTTGGAGGCGAACTTGGTGAGGAAGAGTGCCTCCTCCATGGCCGAGTCGCCGCCGCCGACCACAGCGATCTCCTGGTCGCGGAAGAAGAAGCCGTCGCAGGTGGCGCACCAGCTGACGCCGTGGCCGGACAGGCGCTCCTCGCCTTCCACACCGAGCTTCCGGTAGGCGGAGCCGGTGGTGAGGATCACGGCGTGCGCCTTGATCTGCGAGCCGTCGCCGAGGGTGAGGACCTTCGGGTCGGACACCAGGTCGGCCTCCACCACATCGTCGAAGAGGATCTCCGTGTCGAAGCGGCGGGCCTGACCCTCCATGGCGGCCATGAGCTCCGGGCCCATGATGCCCTCGGCGAAGCCCGGGTAGTTCTCCACCTCGGTGGTGTTCATCAGCTCGCCGCCGGCGGTGACGGCCCCGGCCACCAGCACGGGCTCCAGGTGGGCCCGCGCGGTGTAGATGGCGGCGGTGTAGCCGGCCGGGCCGGAGCCGATGACGGCGACGTTGCGCACCGTGTCGGTCGAGGGGGTGTCGGTCACGGGTTCCTCCAGGGGGGTCTGAGTCGGTGCTGGTCGCCCCGCCCGTCCTCTGCGGCGCACGGGGTCCACGTATCAGGTCAACGGGCCCGCCGGGCCCGGTATTCCGGCCCGCGGAGGGGACGACGACGGCCCCCTCCCCGGACTGTGGCCATCAGCGGCCATCGGCTCACTGGACGGTGATCTCCGACAGGCGCATGCCGTAGGCGTACTGGGTGTTGTCCACCGCCAGCTGGGGCAGCTCGGTGACGGTCACGACGACGTACTTGGCATTGCCCTGATCGTCGGTGATGTCCACCTCGGCCTTGCCGTCCACGAAGGTGCCCTCGCCGCCGCGGCGCAGATCGCCCAGACCGTCCTCGCTGGCGACGCCGATGGCGAGCTGACCGGCGGAGCTCGCGAGGGACTCCACGGTCACCTTCTCGATGTCCCGGGCCTCCTCGAGCTCGATCACGAAGTTCATGCTGCGGGTGTAGCCGCCGAAGTTCGGGCGCTTGTAGGAGTAGCTCTGCCAGTAGGTCTCCGGGTCGCCGTCGATGATGTTCGACAGCTGGTCGTCGTGCTCGGACTCCAGCGTCGGGGCGTCCGGCACCTCGCGGTAGATGTCCACCAGGGAGGCCGGTTCCGCCGGAGCCACGTCCTCGGACGGGGACGCGGAGGTCTCCTCGGAGGGGGAGGCGCCGCCGTCGGTCGGCTGCGTCGACTCGGTCGGGGACCCTGTGGCCTGGTTGTCGTCCGGCACAGAGTCGCGGTTCTGGTTCAGCAGGAAGAAGCCGGTGATCAGCGCCACGGCCAACAGCAGGACCAGCAGGAGGGCGACGAGCCAGCCGGCTCCGCCCGTCTTGGAGCGTCGGTCGTCGTCGGGATCACGCCGGTCACGGGGCCCGTCCGGGTGGGCCGCAGCGGCTGCTGTGGCCGGGGCGGCACCGCGAGCGGTGTCCTTGCGGTCGCGGTGCGGATCCCGGGCATCGGCGTCACGGCGAGAGCCGGCCGGAACGTCGGTGCCACGACCCGAGGCGCCCGTGGCCGCGGCGGTGGCGCCCACTGCCGCGGCGCCGACACCGGCAGCCGCCGCGCCGCGCCGGCCGGAGCGGTCCTTGCGTCCCTCATCGGAGGCATCACGGCCGTCGGCGCGGGGCTCGTGCTCACTTCCGCGTCCGGCGTCACGGCCATCACCGTTGCTTGCAGCGCCGTCCCGGCGCACGTCGTCTGCCCTGTTCGCGTTCTGTGGGGCCGCTCCGGCGGCGGTTGCTCCGGCACCGGAGGCGGCAGCGGCCGCGAGGGCCCGGCGGGGCGCCGGGCGCACACGGCGAGGGGCCTGCCGCTCAGTGTCCTTCGGGGTGGCCTCGTCGTGCTTCGGGGCAGCCCCGTCCCGGTGCGCCTTGGCGGGGCGGGGACGGGCGGAGTCGGAGGCACTGCCCTCGTCACCGCGTCCGGCGGCGGGCACGGTGGGCATGGGGTCGGTGGAGATGTCCGCGGCGGCGGCGCCGCGGCCCTGCTCGGTTCGGCCGTCACGGCCCTTGCCGGATTCCTGGGCGGCGGCCTGGACGGCGGCCTCACGGCGACGATCGGCCTCGCGCTGCTCCATCTCGGCGCGCTCCTCGGCCTGACGGGCCTCGCGCTCCTCGCGCTCCGCACGCTCAGCGGCACGGCGCTCGGCGGCGGCACGCTCGCGGCGCTCGTCCTCCTCGATCTGACGGGCGCGGCGGCGCTCCAACTCCTCGGCCTCACGGCGCTCACGCTCGGCGCGCTCGGCCGCGGCGGCCTCCTCCCGCTCGCGTTCTACGCGCTGACGTTCGGCCTCCTCGGCGCGGCGCTTCTCTTCCTCGAGACGCTGACGTTCGGCCTCTTCGGCGCGGCGCTTCTCTTCCTCCTTGGCCTTCGCTGCGGAACCCGCGGCGGCCAGTGCGGACGCGCCGGCGGCCTCGCGGGCGGCCGAGCCGTCGGAGGAGGAGTTCATGCGCTCGGACAGGCGGTCTGAGAGCCGGTTGAGGAAGCCGGGGCGGCGGGAGTGCTGCTCCTGGTCCGCGCGGATGTGCTCGTCGAGCTCGGTGTAGTAGGCCTCGTCGTCGTCGTACTCATGGGCCTGCGCATCACGGGAGGAGCCGAAGATCTCCGAGCCGAGGGTGTCCGTCTGGAACGGCTCGACGTAGGTCTCCTGGGGGTAGGCCAGGCCGAGCAGCACGTCAGGGTCCGGGTTGCCGCCGGCGATCAGGTAGGTGTGGCCCTCGGAGAGGCCGAGGTCCAGGACCTGGACGTCGTCCTGACGCTCGCCCGTGGCGAGCTCGCGGGCGGACGAGGCCACCTGGGTCGCATTCTCCAGGGAGGCCACCAGCACGGTGACGCGGCGGTTGAGGACCTGGTCCAGGCCGGTGAACACGAGGTCCTGGTCGGCAGAGGTCACCACATGGTCGGTGATGCGGTAGCGACCACCGAGCACGGATCCGACTTCGATCGACTGGGACACGGGATTCCTCTCACATGACGGCTGCGCGGCGGCCACGGCACGGGATGGCCGTGCGCATTCCCCCATCCTAGAGGCAGTGAGGCGTAACACCAGGGAGGGACGGCCCCCGGGTGCCCCGCCGCGGGCCGGTGCGGGGCCAGGCGGATCAGCGGACGCCGAGCACGCGCCCGAGCGCCGGGATGCGGGAGGCCAGCGGCCGGGTCGCCATCTGAAGCTCCTGCATCCTCAGCACACGCAGGCCGATGAGGTAGACGACGCCCATCACGATGCCGGCTGCGGTGCAGGTGATGATCGCGTTGAGGATCGAACCCCAGGCGAATCCGCCGGAGTAGCCGCCGAGCAGCCAGACGGTCACACCTCCGACGATGCCGGCGACGCCCGCCGCCAGGCCTGTCTTGGCGTGGGCCTGCACCACGGCCGCGAAGTCGTAGTCGCCGAAGCGGCGCACCACGAGCACATGGGAGACGAGGAACGTGTAGATGTGCGAGAGCGTGCCCACCGCCGCGATCCAGTAGGCCAGCGACCAGTCCGGCAGGAAGAACGCGCCGGCGTACGCCAGCACGAGCATGCCGAGGGCGGAGGTCACCTGGATGACCATCGGGGTCTTCGCGTCCTCTGCGGCGTAGAACGCGCGCATCAGGTAGAAGCCGGCGGAGCGGAAAGGCAGGCCCACCGCGAGGATGAGCAGGACCTGGCCGATCGCGATGCCCGCCGGAAGGGCGGTCTCGGAGGCCGAGCCGAAGATGCGGCCGAGCGGGCCGGCCAGCACGATCATCGCCACGGTGGAGAACACCAGCGGCACGGAGAACGCGCGCAGGCCCTGGCTGGTGGTGCTCCGCACCGCCTGCATGTCCTGTGCGCCCACGGAGCGGGCCAGGCGGTTGAACAGCACGGTGGCCATGGAGACCACGAACACCGAGTGCGGCAGGATCGCGATCAGCATCGCCATGTTGTAGGCGTTCAGGCCGGGGATGGCGGCCTGGGCCATGGCCTCGGACCACCCCTCGGTGCCCGGGGCGCGGGAGTCCACGTCCGCGCGGGCGGCGGTGGCGCCGGTGATGATGCGGGCGCAGAGCAGGTTGACCGTGTTGCCGATCAGCATGGTCAGCAGGGTGAAGCCGGCCAGCGCGCCGGTCTGGCGCAGGCCCATGCCCTTCCAGCCGAACTTCGGACGCAGCCCCAGCCCGAGCCGCCGCAGCGGCAGGAACAGGATCAGGGCCTGCGCCACGATGCCCAGGGTGTGGCCGCCGGCCAGGATGACCGTCTGCGTGGTGGTCCACTCCGCAAGCTGGTCCCCGCCGGCGTACCGGCCGAACATCACCAGGTAGAGCACGATCGCGGCGATCGCCACGACGTTGTTCAGCACCGGCGCCCACATGTAGGCACCGAAGCGGCCGTTCGCGTTGAGCACCTGCCCGGCCACCGCGTACACGCCGTAGAAGAAGACCTGCGGGAGTGTCCACAGGGCGAAGACGGTGCCCAGCGTCAGCATGCCCGGGCTCCAGTTGCTCGTCAGGGCACCCATGATCGGGGCGGCGGCCATGGTGATGAGCACCGTGAAGCCGGCCATCACCAGCACCACCAGCGTCATCAGCCTCGAGGTGTAGTCGGCGCCGCGGTCCGCGTCCTTCGCATGCTTGATCAGCTGCGGCACCAGCACCACGTTGAACACGCCGCCGGCCAGCAGCATGTAGATCACGTTGGGGATGGTGTTCGCGGATTCGAAGACGTCCGCCACCAGGGCGGTGGAGCCGATGGCCACGGTGAGCAGGGCCGCGCGGACGAAGCCGAGCACGCGGGACAGCAGGGTGCCGGCCGCCATGATCGCGGACGAGCGCGCCACGTTCTTCTCGCCGGCGGGCACCGCGTCCGTGGGCGGATCGGCGGGCTCGGATTCCCTGACCGCAGCGGTCGGCGAGGCGGTCACGGAGGGGGCGGTGCCGTCGTCGTGCTCGGGGTGCCGGCCTGCGGCGGAGGAGGAGGTGCTCATGACTCGCTTCCGGAAGGGGGAGGTCAGGAGGCGGCGTCAGCCGTCTGCGGGGAAGTGCTGGTGGATGATCCTACGGGCGAGGTCCACGATCCGGCGCTCGTTGGCGAAGGACAGGCGACGCCCGACCTCCTCCAGACGCACCCAGGCGACGTCCACGGCCTCCTGGTCCGGGTCGTTCTCCGTGGTCAGCTCGCCGCCGGTGGCGCGCAGCAGGTAGTGGTGCACGGTCTTGTGGACGCGGTGGCGGGACACGGTGAACCAGTAGTCGATGGAGCCGAGCGGCTCGAGGATCTCGCCGGCGATGCCGGTCTCCTCCTCGACCTCGCGGGTCGCGGCCTCGCGGTGGTCCTCACGGCCCTCGGGGTGGCCCTTCGGCAGGCACCACTCGAGGCGGCCGCCGCGGTTGTAGCGGGCGATGATCGCCACCTCGAGGCCGTCCCGGTGCTCGCGGACCACGAGGCCTCCGGCGGAGACCTCCTCCACGGTGGGCAGGGCCGCGGCGGGCACGCGCGGACGCGGGCCGGTGGGCGGCCCCGGTGTGGGCGTGGGCGGGGTCTGACGCCGCATCCGGCCCAGGACGGCGGAGGGCAGGGGTGCCCCTCGGCGCTCGGGTCGGTCAGGGCGGGTCATGCCTTCAACCTTAGCGTCAGGCGTCCACGTCGCACGCTGGTCCGTCCCGGCACCCCCGCGGCGCTCGGGCGCAGCCCGCGGGTGCGGCCGACGGCGCGGCCTCCGCCCCGGGCGCGCCGCTGCGACCGCTGCGCGTGCAGTGCCCCGTCTGCTCCCCGGGCACCGTCCCCGTCGCGGTTCTCTGGCACCCTTGTACTCATCATGAGCACCTCCTCGCCGCGCGTCCCCCTGCCCTCCGGCTTCCCTGAGGGCGCCTCGCTGCCCGCCGTCGTGATCGAGCTGGGCGAGAGGTTCGCCGCGGCCGGCCGAGAGCTGTCCCTCGTGGGCGGACCGGTGCGCGACCTGTTCATCGGCCGGGACTCCGGCGACCTGGACTTCACCACGGACGCGGACCCGGACGCGATCGAGGCGATCGGCGCCGGATGGGCGGACGCCGTCTGGGACGTGGGACGCCGCTTCGGCACCATCGGGTTCCAGAAGGACGGCTGGCAGCTGGAGGTCACCACCTACCGTGCCGAGCAGTACGACCCGACCTCGCGGAAGCCGCAGGTGGCCTTCGGCGACAGTCTCGACGACGACCTGGTCCGCCGCGACTTCACCGTCAACGCGATGGCCCTGCGGCTGCCGGCGATGGAGCTGGTGGACCCGCACGGCGGCGTGCGGGACCTCGCCGCAGGCCTCCTGCGCACCCCCGGGACCCCGGAGGACTCCTTCTCAGACGACCCGCTGCGCATGATGCGCGCGGCCCGCTTCGCCGCCCAGCTCGGCCTGCAGGTCGCGGACGAGGTGGAGGCCGCCATGACGGACATGGCCGAACGCATCGACATCATCTCCGCCGAGCGGGTCCGCGAGGAGCTGGTGAAGCTGATCTGCGGCGCCGACCCGCGCCGCGGACTGGACCTGCTGGTCCGCACCGGCCTGGCCGACCGCATCCTCCCCGAGCTGCCGGCCCTGCAGCTGGAGACCGACGAGCACCACCGCCACAAGGACGTCTACGCCCACTCGCTCACCGTGATGGAGCAGGCGATCGAGCAGGAGGAGCGCTACTCGCCGCAGTCCCCGGACGTGGTGCTGCGCCTGGCGGCCCTCCTCCACGACGTCGGCAAGCCCGCCACCCGTCGCTTCGAGAAGAACGGTGCGGTGAGCTTCCGCCACCACGAGGTGGTCGGCGCCAAGCTGGTCCGCAAGCGCCTGCGTGCCCTGAAGTTCGACAACGAGACCATCAAGGCCGTCACCCGCCTGGTGGAGCTGCACATGCGGTTCTACGGCTACGGGGACGCCGACTGGACCGACTCCGCGGTGCGCCGCTACGTCCACGACGCCGGACCGGTCCTGGACCGCCTGCACGCCCTCACCCGCTCGGACGTCACCACCCGGAACAAGCGGAAGGCCAACCGCCTCGCCCACGCCTACGACGACCTCGAGCGCCGCATCGCCGAGATCTCCGAGGCCGAGGAGCTCGCCGCCGTCCGCCCGGACCTGGACGGCGAGCAGATCATGGCACTGCTGGGCATCCGTCCCGGCCCCGTGGTGGGACGCGCCTACCGGCACCTGCTGGAGTGGCGCCTGGACGAGGGCCCGCACGAGCAGGACGTGGCCGAGGCCGAGCTGCGCCGCTGGTGGGCCGAGCAGCCGGAGTCGCGGGAGGACACCGGGGCCTGACGGCCGTCCGTCGCCCGCTGTCGATCACTGTCCGCTGAACGACTGCACTGCAGGTTCGGTAGTCGGACGGCGACCATGGCCTCCGACTGACTACCGAACCTGCTCCGACGTGCCGTTGCTACAGGAACGCCGCGCTCACGTGGCTGGAGGAGCGTCCAGCACGGAACGGAACCTGCCCCGGTTGCTCATGGCCACAGCCAGGACAAGGGCAAGGACTGCGACGATGTAAAGAACGCCGATGACAGGTCCTTGCGCCTCCCAGGTGTGGGGGACCTGCAGGAGTGCCAGGCCCCCCAGGGGAAGGTAGAACCAGTCTGTGAGTTGCCGGACGGGCTTCTTGTCGCGCGCGGAGGGGACACGGGTCACGAGAAACAGGCCTCCTTTACCTCGTTGATGCCGATGATCTCAGCGAACAAGCCGCCGGATGCGGCCATGGCGGCGTTCCACTTCGCCTGTGCACCGTGGGCAGAATGATAGGCCCGCCAGATGATCTCGATGCCGCGGCGCACGCTGCCGAAGCGCTTGACGAGCTTGTATGCGACTGCAGCACCAGCGCCCCAAGGCGTGAATGTTGCTCCGACTGTGGCGATGCATACAGTCCACTCCCATGCGGTTGCGGGGTCTGCAACGACGGGGAAGGTCGTGTCAGATGAGGGGGTCACCGTCTGGATGAGTCGATTCCCCGTGACGGTGAAGTGGGTGTCAACCGGCATTCCCGCTGCATCGACAGCCCACGGCTCTTCCACGGTGCCGAACTCCTCGTCGTTCGCGTCTCGAATGGAGACGGAACCGTCTGGTTGCAGGCTCAACGATGCGCCCGCGGGAAGATCGAAGGCGAACTCGTATTCCGTGGGCGACGATGCATCGTTCATGACGATGAGTGTCTGCTCTCCGGAGGTCGTGTCGTACGTCACGAGGTCGCTGGAACCCAGGGTGGTCGCCGCCAACACATTGGTGGTCTCGTCCACGAGCTGCTCCGGCGCTAGATCCAGGGCGTCTCGAGGCGTATCGGTCGTCTGTCCCGGCAGATCCATGGAACTGGTTCCTTGAGGAGTGTGACTCGTCACGGTATTCGACGGAGCGATGGTGGACGCTCCGCTCCCACCTGTCGATGAGGACGCTGATACCGGAGCGGCATGTGCGGTGGTGGCGGACGCGCAGGTGAGTGATGTGGCTGCGACCACAGCCACCAGTCCATGCCTGAAGCTCTTGAACTTCGACATCCGGGTGCCTTTCTGTCGGTTGGATGTGAGTGCCAAGAGAGGGATGAATGCACCGAGGTGAGATTAGATCAGGGGGGGAGAGAGTCCAATCGACGGGGTGGCTGGGATCTCTTCGGACTGTCCCGCGGTGGAAGAATGGGGCGCATGAACGATGCGCAGATCGCTGCCGCCCACACGCCCGCCCCGATCGCCGAGATCGCAGCCTGTGCCGGGATCGACGAGGACGTGCTGATCCCATACGGCCGCCACATGGCGAAGGTGGACGTGCACGCGATCGACGCGCCGCGCACCGGCCGGGTGGTGCTGGTCACCGGCATCAGCCCCACCCCCGCCGGCGAGGGCAAGACCACCGTCACCGTGGGCCTGGTGGACGGGCTGAACCTGGTGGCCGAGGAGGAGGACGCCCCCGCCGCGATTGCCGGGCGCACCGCCATGGCCGCCCTGCGCGAGCCCTCCCTGGGCCCGGTGTTCGGGATCAAGGGCGGCGCCACCGGCGGCGGCTGGTCCCAGGTGGTCCCCATGGAGGCCGTCAACCTGCACTTCACCGGCGACTTCCACGCCCTCACCAGCGCCCACAACCTGCTCTGCGCCCTCGTGGACAACCACATTCAGCAGGGCAACGAGCTGGGCATCGACCCGCGCACCATCACCCTCAAGCGTGCCCTGGACATGAACGACCGCACCCTGCGCCAGGTGGTCACCGGCCTCGGCGGCCGCACCCAGGGCGTGCCCCGCGAGGGCGGCTTCGAGATCACCGTGGCCACCGAGACCATGGCCGTCTTCTGCCTCGCCCGGGACCTGGCGGACCTCAAGCGCCGCCTCGGCCAGATCACCGTGGGCTCCACCTACGCCGGCGAACCGGTGACCGCCTCCCAGATCGGCCCGCACGGCGCCCAGGGCGCCATGGCCGTGCTGCTGAAAGACGCGATCGCACCGAACCTCGTGCAGACCCTGGGCGGCACCCCAGTGCTGGTCCACGGCGGCCCCTTCGCGAACATCGCCCACGGCGCGAACTCGGTGATCGCCACCCGCACCGCCCAGCGCCTGGCGGACGTGGTGGTGACCGAGGCCGGCTTCGGTGCGGACCTCGGCGGCCAGAAGTTCATGGACATCACCTCCGTGGCAGGGCAGTTCCCGCCGGCGGCGATCGTGGTGGTCGCCACCGTCCGCGCGCTGAAGCTGCAGTCCGGCATGGCGCTCGCCGACGTCAAGGCCGGCGTGGCGAAGGTCGCCGAGCGCGACGGCCGCGACGAGCAGGAGGTCCAGGACGCCCACGTGGCCGCCCTGCGCTCCGGCGTGGCCAACCTCGCCCGCCACGTGGAGAACATGCAGGCCTACGGGGCCCCCGTGGTGGTGGCCGTGAACCGGTTCGCCGAGGACACGGACGCCGAGCTGGAGTGGCTCGAGGGCTGGTGCCGCGAGCAGGACCTCGCCTGCGCCGTGGCGGACGTCTGGGGCTCCGGCGGTGAGGGCTCCCGCGGCCTCGCCCGCGCCGTGGCACGGGCGCTTCCCGCCCCGGTCGACGACGCCCCGGTGCTCACCGGCCTCTGGACGGAGGGCATGACCGTGGAGGAGCGCATCCAGGCCGTGGTGAAGCGGAACTACCGCGGCGCGAAGGCCGAGTTCACCGCTGCCGCGAGGCGCCAACTGGCCGAGATCTCCCGCCGTGGCCTGGACGGCCTGCCGGTCTGCATGGCCAAGACCCAGTACTCCTTCTCGGACGACCCCACGGCCCTGAACGCCCCGGAGGGCTTCACCGTCACCGTCCGCGAGGTGACCGCCAAGACGGGGGCGGGGTTCGTCGTCGCCCTCACCGGCGCGGTCATGACCATGCCCGGACTGCCGAAGTCCCCGGCCGCCGACCGCATGGACGTGGACGATGCGGGCAACATCACGGGCCTGTTCTGAGCGATTCCAAGGGAACACACAGAACCGCAGGTTTCTGCGGATCTCGGGGGTTCATCTCGCGTACGCACGCGGGAGCGAGACCGATTCGCAACCATTGCGGACTGTGTCGTGAGTGGCGAAATCACGTCGGACGGTTCAGGCTAGATGACTGTGTCGAGTCCTCCTTTAGCTTCCCCGGCGAGGACGCGTGGCGCCCAGTCCACCTCCGGTGGCGGAGCGGGCCACCATACCCCCCGCCCCGGCACCCGTGTGAGCAAGGGCCCCGGTCGCGTCCCGGCCCTTGACGGCCTGCGCGGCATCGCCGTGCTCGCCGTCCTGGTCTTCCATGCCTGGCCCGCCCTGCTTCCGGGCGGGTTCGTCGGCGTGGACATGTTCTTCGTGCTGTCGGGATTCCTCATCTCGGTCGGCCTCATCCGCCAGATCGACTCCGGCCACGGCGTGAAGCTCGGCTCCTTCTGGATGCGGCGCATCCGGCGCCTGGTCCCCGCCCTGATCCTGGCCCTCGTCGGCTCCACGGCCCTGGCCTGGCTCGCCGTCTCCGAGTTCCCGGCCGGCCTGCGCCGCGAATGGCTCGGCGCCCTCACGTACACCAGCAACTGGCTGATGATCCTGGACGGCAACGACTACTTCAACGCCGCCACCCCGCCGCTGTTCGAGCACCTCTGGTCCCTGGCCATCGAGGAGCAGTTCTACGTGGTGTGGCCGCTGCTGATCCTCTGCCTCCTGCTGCTCTGCTGGCCGCGCAAGGGCACCGCCCGCTCGGCCCGCGGGGCGGATGCCGTCCGCATGGGCATCGTGCTGTCCCTGGCGATCGCCTCCGCCGTGGGCATGGCGGTCGGACAGCTCTCCGGTGCCCCGCAGACCCGCATGTACTTCGGCACGGACACGCACGCCTTCGGGCTGCTGTTCGGCGCCACCGTGGCTCTTGCGCAGACCCACGTGGCCCGTCCGGAGCAGGGCGGCCGTGAGCCCTCCACCGGACCGGTCCGCACGGCGCTGGCCTGGGCCGGCCTGGCGGTCCTGACCGTCGCCTTCTTCCTGGTGGACGGCACCGCGGCATACACCTACCTGGGCGTGCTCGCGGCGCTGTCCGCGCTGGTGGCACTGTTGATCCTGCACGTGGTCCAGGGCAACCGCCGCGACTCGTTCTCCAAGGCCATGTCCGGGGACTTCCTCGGGTGGTGGGGCCGCCGCTCCTACGGCGCCTACCTGTGGCACTGGCCGCTGCTGGTGATCATGCGCATCATCGTCCCGGTCGACGCGCCGGAGTGGATCGAGCCGCTCGCCGCGGGCCTGGTCATCATCCTCACCGCCCTCATCGCCGAGGCCTCCGCCCGCATCGTGGAGGAGCCGATCCTCCACCACGGCTTCCGCGCCACCTTCCGCTCCTGGGGCGAGGGCATCAAGGCCGCCTGGGCCGGCTCCGGCGTGCGCGCCGGTGGCCGCGGCCGTGCCGGTCGTCGTGCGGCCGGTGCCGGCAAGGCCCTGGTGGGCGTCGGCGCCGTGGCCCTGCTCGCCGTCCCCGTGGCGGCCGGCGCCGCCCTGGTCCACTCCCCGAGCCAGACGAAGCTGCAGCAGGAGATCGCCGACGCCGAGGATGCGCTCCGCGAGGCCGAGGCCGCGCAGGAGTCCCTGAAGGCCGAGGCGTCCAGGGCCGCCCAGGAGCGCGAGAAGGAGGGCGACGGGGGCAACGGGTCCGAGCCGTCCGGCGGTGAGGCCGACCCCTCCGAGGGCGGGTCCGCGCCGCCCTCCGGCGATCAGCTGGGCCTCGGCGACCCGAACGTGCTGCGCCCCGAGTTCACCGAGGAGGAGCTGGCCGAGAAGCTGCCGCCGTCCGTCCACGGTGAGGACATCAACCTCCTGGGCGACTCCGTCTCCCTGTCCTCCGCCCCCGAACTGCTCAAGCAGATGCCGGGCATCCGCATCGAGGCCGAGGTCGGCCACCAGCTCTGGGATGCCGCGGACCAGCTCGAGGAGATGGCCGCCAAGGACGAGCTGCGCCCCATCACGGTGGTGGCACTGGGCACCAACGGTGCCACCAAGGACAGCGACTGGGATCGCATCCTGGACACCCTGGGCGAGGACCGCCTTCTGGTCCTCGTGATCCCGCACGGCCCGCCGGAGTGGGTCCCGGGCGTCCAGAAGCAGATGAACGCGCTGGCCGAGGAGCACCGCGACCAGATCGTGGTGGCCGACTGGGACGCCGCCTCCAAGTACGTGCGCGAGTTCGCCCCGGACAAGGTGCACCCGCGTCAGAACGGCCAGCAGGTGTTCGCCCAGCTGATCCGCCGCACCATCGACGAGCGCCTGGGCGTGGACACCGCCAAGTGATCCACCCGCCGGGGTCCCTGGTTGTGGGGACAGCCTGGTGTTGCCGGGGTACAACCTGGCGTTGCGGGGGTGCAACCTGGCGTTTCGGGGGTACAACACGGTCCCGTTCTGCGATCTCAACGCCGTGTCTTATCCCCACTCTGGGGGAGGCGGCGGCACACCCTACGGCAGGTGGGCGCGTCATGCGGTAGACACAGCTCACCCGAGCACGCCCCCAGGGCACAGCACACCCAGGCACGCCGACGCCCGGCACACCGACGCGAACGGCCCCTCGCCTGCGGAAGGCGAGGGGCCGTCGTCGACACGCCCGGCTGAGGTCCGGGGCCGCGGGGATCGTGGGGCCGGTCAGCGCTCGATGTCGCCGCGGATGAAGGCCTCCACGAGCTCGTGGGCCTCCTCGTCGTGGTGCTGCACCGGCGGGGACTTCATGAAGTAGGAGGACGCCGAGAGGATCGGGCCGCCGATGCCGCGGTCCAGGGCGATCTTCGCGGCGCGCACGGCGTCGATGATCACACCGGCCGAGTTCGGGGAGTCCCAGACCTCGAGCTTGTACTCCAGGGACACCGGGGCGTCGCCGAAGTTGCGGCCCTCGAGGCGCACGAACGCCCACTTGCGGTCGTCGAGCCAGCCGACGTAGTCCGACGGGCCGATGTGCACGTCCTTTTCACCCAGCTGGGCGGAGGTGTTGGAGGTGACCGCCTGGGTCTTGGAGATCTTCTTGGACTCCAGGCGCTCGCGCTCGAGCATGTTCTTGAAGTCCATGTTGCCGCCCACGTTGAGCTGATAGGTGCGGTCCAGGGTCACGCCGCGGTCCTCGAACAGCTTGGCCATCACACGGTGGGTGATGGTCGCGCCGATCTGGGACTTGATGTCATCGCCCACGATCGGCACGCCGGCGGCGGTGAACTTGTCCGCCCACTCCTGGGTGCCGGCGATGAACACCGGCAGGGCGTTCACGAAGGCGACCTTCGCGTCGATGGCGGCCTGGGCGTAGAACTTGTCCGCCTCCTCGGATCCCACCGGCAGGTAGGAGACCAGCACGTCCACCTTCGCGTCCTTGAGGGCCTGGACGACGTCCACCGGCTCCTCCGCGGACTCCTCGATGGTCTCCTTGTAGTACTTGCCGAGGCCGTCCAGGGTGGGGCCGCGCTGCACCTTCACGCCGGTGTTCGGGACGTCGGTGAGCTTGATGGTGTTGTTCTCCGAGGCCAGGATCGCCTCCGAGATGTCCAGGCCGACCTTCGCTGCATCCACGTCGAACGCCGCAACGAACTCCAGGTCGGAGACGTGGTAGTCGCCGAACTGGACGTGCATCAGGCCCGGGACGGTGTCCTCGGCCTTGGCGTCCTTGTAGTACTCGACTCCCTGGATCAGGGACGTCGCGCAGTTGCCGAGGCCGGCGATGGCGACGCGGATGGGGTTCTCTGCCACTTGTTCTCCTCGAAGTCTCCCCGGGCGCACGTGCAGGTGGGCACGCCACATGGGCGCGCCCGGTCCCGGGGTTTTGAGCTTGCGTTGCAGTCTACGCCTGACGCGCGTGGAGCCGGGCCCGGTGACCCGCGCGGTTCCTAGGATGGTGGGCATGACCTCTGACCCCTCGAAGGCTCCGCGGCCCGCCCCTGCCCGCCGACCTGCGCCGCGCCGCGCCGCCGGACCGGTGGTGCCGGAGCGTGCGGGGACGGGCGGCTCCTTCGCCACAGGCGGACAGGACGACGCGGCCGCTGTGAGCGGCGTCACCGGTGTGCAGGCGCCCGCAGGCACAGGGCGCGCCGCAGGCACCGCAGATACGGGGCGCGCCACAGGCACGACGACGGCACGCACCTCGGGTGCGTCCCTCGCCGCAGCCGGGGGCCGGGAGGCCGAGGGCCGCTTTTCCCTGCCCGGCGGTCTGGCCGCCAACGGGTGGGGCCGGAAGACCGGCTCGTGGGCGTCGCCGGTGGCGATCGCCACGCTGCTGGTCGGCCTGGCCGCCGCGGCGACGGTGCTGCAGAAGGCCCCGTGCCTGGTGCGCGGCTGGGGCGCCCCGAACGTCTACCTGGCGGGCTGCTACTCGGACTGGGCAGCGCTCTACGGCGGGCGCGGGTTCGCCGACAACGCGTGGGCGCCCTTCGCCGCCGGATCGACCTTCGAGTACCCGGTGCTGATGAGCCTCGTGGCCTCCGTGGCCGCGCAGATCACCCAGTGGGTGCCGGACGGCGGCAACGAGACCCTCGCGTTCTGGCTGGTCAACGCCGTCTTCGTGGTGGGCCTGTGGGCCGTCGTCGCGGTGCTGACCGTGCGCATGGCCGGGCGCCGCTGGACCGACGGGCTCATGGTGGCCGTGGCACCCGGCATGATCCTGGCCGGCACCATCAACTGGGACATGTGGGCCGTGGCACTGATGGCCTGGGGCATGTACGTGTGGGCCCGGTCCAAGCCGGGCTGGGCGGGCGTGCTGTTCGGCCTCGGCGCGGCCATGAAGATCTACCCGCTGCTGATCCTGGGGCCCCTGCTGATCCTGGCGGTGAGGTCCCGGCGCTTCGGCCCGTTCCTCAAGGCCCTGGCCGGCACTGTCGGGGCGTGGCTGGCGGTGAACCTGCCGCTGATGGTGCTGAACGTCGAGGCCTGGAAGCTGTTCTTCACCTTCTCCTCCGAACGCGGACCGGGCCTGTCCAGCGTGTGGCACGCCTGGGATGTGATGGCCCCGAAGGTCGGCGGCCGCTACCTCCCGGACGAGTCGCTGTCCCTGGTGGTCTACGGGGTGTTCGCCGTGTGGTGCGCCGCGGTGTTCCTGCTCGGCGTGCTGGCGAAGCACCCGCCCCGGCTGGCGCAGCTGACGTTCCTGGTGGTGGCCGGATTCGTGCTGACCAACAAGGTGTACTCGCCGCAGTTCGTGATCTGGCTGATCCCGCTCATGGCGCTGGCCCTGCCGCGCTGGAAGGACTTCTGGGTCTGGCAGACGGTGGAGGTCCTCCACTTCTTCGCCGTGTGGATGTACCTGGCCAAGGGGGCCTCCGGCTCCGAGCCGCAGCACTCCATGGACGACTCCGTCTACGTGCTGGCGATCGTGGCCCACATGGTGGCCGTCCTCTGGCTCTGCGCCCGCGTGGTGGTGGAGATGTACGCCCCGCGCAAGGACCTGGTGCGGCAGGCGGCCGCGTCCAGCGTGGCGGCCGGCGGTCCCGAGGCGAACCGCGGCGTGGCGGCCGGCAGTGCCGGACCGGGCCGCGGAGGTGCGGCGTCCGGACCGGGACGCGGAGGTGCGGCGTCCGGACCGGGCCGCGCAGGCCCGGTGGACCTGGTCGCTGACCCGCTGGCCGGTGCCTACGCGGACTCCCCGCGGCGCTGAACCAGCGTGCGCTGAGCCACCAGGCGCCGAGCTAGCATGCGCCGAGCCACCATGTCCTGCGTCAGCAACCCCCGCACAGCCGGGTCAGGCGAAGTCCCAGCGGTGCACCGGGCAGTCCGGGTCCGGCTCGAGGCCGGGGGACGCCGGGCCGCCGTCGGGGTCGGCGCCGGGGCAGTCGCAGCGGGCGCCGGAGGCGAGGGTCGCCGCCTTCATCTGCTCGCGCCAGATGGCGTTGGGGTCGTTGTTCGCATCGGCGCGGACGGGGACGGCGCGTTCCGGGGCGTCGGCGTCCGCGTGGGGGTGCCCGACCGCGTCCCGGTCCCGGGTGAAGCCCATGCGCACGATCCACCAGCCGGCCAGCGTCCAGCCGATCATCAGCACCACGCCGATCGCCACCACGATCCAGATCTGCGCGTCCATCCTGGGCCTGTTCCTCGCTCTCGCACCCTCATGCCGGCCGCGTCGCCGACGCCTCCACCGTAGCCGCGCCGCCCCTGCGCCCCCGCACACGGCCGCGGTACGGTCGGACCATGACCGACACCTCCGCCGCAGCCACTGCCGCCCCGGGCCAGATGCCCGCGCACATCCAGGACCTGGCCGACTTCGTGACCGCCTCACCCTCCAGCTACCACGCCGCGGAGGAGGTGGCACGTCGCCTCGAGGCCGTCGGGTTCACCCGCCTGGACGAGCACCGGGACTTCCCGGCGGCCCCGGGCGGGTACGTCGTCGTCCGCGACGGCGCCGCCATGGCCTGGATCATCCCGACCACCGTCGGCACCGCCGCCTCCGGCGAGGCCGCAGGCGGCGGCGAGGGGGCCGACGTCGTGCCGGTGTTCCGTGTCCTGGGCACCCACACCGACTCCCCGGGCTTCAAGCTCAAGCCGAACCACGCCACCGTCACCGCGGACGGTTGGGCGCAGGCCGGCGTGGAGATCTACGGCGGACCGCTGCTGAACTCCTGGCTGGACCGCGAGCTGCGCTTCGCCGGCCGCCTCGCGCTCGCCGACGGCCGTCAGGTGCTCGCCGCCACCGGTCCGCTCGGCCGCATCCCGCAGCTGGCCATCCACCTGGACCGCCAGGTCAACGAGGGCCTGCAGCTGCAGCGCCAGAAGCACATGCACCCGGTGGTCGGGGCGGCCCAGCCGGGGAACGGGTCTCTGGACGGCCCGGTGCAGGCCCACCTCTGCGCGGACGTGCTGTCCGTGTTGGCCGAGGCCGCCGGCGTGGAGCCGGAGGCGATCATGGGCCATGACGTGATGGTCGCCGACGCCCAGGCCCCCGGCCTGTTCGGCGCGAACGGCGAGTTCCTGGCCTCCGGCCGGCTGGACAACCTGGCCTCCACCCACGCCGGGCTGGTGGCGCTCGAGCGCCTGGCCGGCGAGGGCGAGGGCGTGGAGTTCGCCGGACGCGTGGCCGACGGCATCGCGGGTGAGGCCGCCGGTGCCCCGGTCATCCCCATGCTCGCCGCCTTCGACCACGAGGAGCTCGGCTCGGCCTCCCGCTCCGGTGCCGCCGGCCCGATCCTCGAGGAGATGGTCGGGCGCATCCAGACCGCCCTCGGCGTCGACGGGCAGGCGCGCGCCCGCTCGATCCACGGCTCCTGGCTGCTCTCCGCGGACACCGGCCACCTGGTCCACCCGAACTACGCCGAGCGCCACGACCCGGCCAACCACCCGCGCCCGAACGGCGGCATGCTGCTGAAGATCAACGCGAACCAGCGCTACGCCACGGACGCCGCCGGCGAGGCCGCGTTCGCCCGCTGGTCCGGCGTGGCCGGGGTGCCGTTCCAGGAGTTCGTCTCCAACAACGACTCCCCGTGCGGCTCCACCATCGGCCCCATCTCCGCCACCCGCCTGGGCATCCGCACCGTGGACGTGGGCATCGGCCTGCTGTCCATGCACTCGGCCCGCGAGATGTGCGGCGTGGAGGACATCGCGCACATGGGCAAGACCGTCGACGCCTTCTACGCGGGCGTCTGACGGGCTGGCACCTCCTGCTCCTGCGTCGAGAGGGGCCTTTCAGTCCCGGCGCAGCTCCATCCGGGGCAGGTCCTTCTTCGGGTCCGGCCGCCCGGCCAGCACCTTCACGGTGTTGAGGTTCCGGGCGGTCCCGGAGCGGCCCAGGATGCGTTCGATCCGCGGCAGGGTGAGCGTCGAGGAGCGGGTGTCCACGGCGTAGCGGATCCACACGCCGCGGCCGGTGGTCAGGCAGCGGTCCTGCCCGGAGTCCTCGGCCATGAGCCGGGCGGCGTCGTCGGGGTCCGGGGCGGAGTCGAGCAGCACCAGATGGGCCTGGCGCGGCAGGAACCGGCCGTCCGCGACCTGTCCGGCGGTCGGTGCCAGGTCGCTCGCCTCCCAGGCGTCCAGCAGGGAGGCGATCTCCGCGGCGGTCGCCTCGTGCACGGGGGTCTCCACGTCCAGGCGGGCCAGGATCAGGCGGGAGAGCATCGAGGCCACCTCGGCGGCGGGACGGCGCTCGCCGATCCGGCACAGCACGTTCCCGGAGTTCAGGTGCACGGTCGCGTCCTCGGCGCCGGCCTCGGCGGCGAGCTCGGCCAGCTCGGCCTTGGGCACGCGGTTCCGTCCGCCCACGTTGACGCCGCGCAGCAGCAGCACGTGGGTGTGGCGGTGGTCGGTGCGGTCCATGGGGCCTCCTTCGCGTGGCGTGCACGGGTCGGCTCCGCCGGTGCTTCCCGACGACGGCCGGCCTCCTGCCGTCTGCATTCTCGCCTCTGCGGCTGTGATCAGTCTCGCCCTCCGGCGCGCGTTCCCGCGGTGGTAGGATGGATCAGGTTGTCTGCGTGCCGCCGAAGAGTGCGGGCCGACGCGCGGACGACGAGCACAGAACCTCCTGCCACGGAGAGACCGTGGCCGCAAGCCCAGAGGAGGTGGGTTCGCATGCGTGCTTATGAGCTGATGGTGCTGATCGACCCTGAGGTCGACGAGCGCACCGTGGAGCCGACCCTCAAGAAGTACCTTGAGGTCATCACCAAGGACGGCGGCACCGTCGACAACGTCGACGTGTGGGGTCGCCGCAAGACGGCCTACGAGATCCAGAAGAAGTCCGAGGCCATCTACGTGGTCATCAACTTCACCTCGGAGCCGGCCACCGCCCAGGAGATCGACCGACTGCTGTCGCTCAACGAGACCATCCTGCGCACCAAGATCATCCGCCCGGAGGAGCAGCGGGTCGCCGCCGAGTGATCCACCGCGTCCGGGTGACCTGAGAGCATCGGACACACACCCCGGTCCCCGGGACCGGAATCGACGCTGATCCATCTGCGAACACAGGAGTGACCATGGCCGGAGACACCATCATCACCGTGGTCGGCAACCTGACTGCCGACCCAGAGCTGCGCTTCACCCCGAACGGTGCCGCCGTCGCCAACTTCACCGTTGCCTCGACGCCGCGCACGTTCGACCGCCAGACGAACGAGTGGAAGGACGGGGAGACCCTGTTCCTGCGCTGCTCGATCTGGCGTGAGGCCGCGGAGAATGTGGCGGAGTCCCTGACCAAGGGCATGCGCGTCGTCGCGCAGGGCCGCCTGAAGGCCCGCTCCTACCAGGACCGTGAGGGCAACAACCGCACTTCCTGGGAGATGGACGTGGACGAGGTCGGCCCGTCGCTGCGCTACGCCACCGCCAAGGTGACCCGTTCGCAGCGCGGTGGCGGCGGAGGCGGCGGCTTCGGCGGCCAGCAGGGCGGCGGCGACTTCGGTGGCGGCCAGTCTGCAGGCGGCTTCGGCGGCAACTCCGGCGGCTTCGGCGGCGGCCCTTCGCAGGGCGGCGGCTGGGGCGGCCAGCAGGGCGGCGGCAATGCGGCCCCGCAGGACCCGTGGTCCGGCGCCGGCGGCGGTGGAGGCTGGGACACCCCGTCCTCCAACGAGCCCCCGTTCTGATCCGTGGCGCCCGGTGTGGGCGCAGCTTCTCAGGGCATCTGACCGTCCGGGCTTCCGAGCCCGGAGGCCGGCACTGAACCGCCGGCCCCATTCTCCGCCTCGCGGCGCCGCTGCGAGGCACCCCTGCCGCCGGTCCGTGACACGGCCGGAGGCGTTCCATCCCGCAGAACCGTTCTGCGGGCTCCACCAGACACAAGGAGCACCACGATGGCAAAGGCTGACATCCGTAAGCCCAAACCGAAGTCCAACCCGCTGAAGGCCGCCGGCGTCACTGTCGTCGACTACAAGGACGTCGCCCTCCTGCGCAAGTTCATCTCCGACCGCGGCAAGATCCGCGCTCGCCGCGTGACCGGCGTGACCGTCCAGGAGCAGCGCAAGATCGCCCAGGCCATCAAGAACGCCCGTGAGGTCGCCCTGCTTCCTTACGCCGGCGCCGGCCGCGGCTGATCGAGCGAGTCGAGAGAGGAAGTACACCAGATGGCAAAGCTCATCCTGACCCACGAGGTGACTGGTCTCGGCGCTGCCGGAGACGTGGTCGAGGTCAAGAACGGTTACGCCCGCAACTACCTGCTCCCGCGCGGTTTCGCCACCGTGTGGACCAAGGGCGGGGAGAAGCAGGTCGAGCAGATCAAGGCCGCCCGCGCCGCCCGCGCCGTGGCGAACCTTGAGGAGGCCCAGGCCCTGGCCGCCAAGCTGCAGGAGACCGCCGTGCAGCTCGAGCGCACCGCCGGTGCCGAGGGTCGCCTGTTCGGCGCCGTGAAGCAGGCCGACATCGCCGAGGCCATCGAGGCCGCCGGCATCGGCTCCGTGGACAAGCGCTCCATCACCATCCCGCAGGCCATCAAGGCCGTGGGCCACCACCAGGCCCAGGTCCGCCTGCACGAGGACGTCGTCGCCGACGTCGAGGTGCAGGTCCTGGCCGCCAAGACGAAGAAGAAGTGAGACCCACTCCTGATTCGTCACCGGTGATGTGACCGCCGTCGGGGACCCCGGCATGCACCGCAGGGTGCGTGCCGGGGTCCTCTGCTGTCTCGGGGGGCTGCTGTTCCCGGGGACCTGCGTAGTCTCCGTGGGCCGACGCGGCCCCGTCAGGCTCGCCAACTGGTGAGGACTCACCCTCTCAAGCGCCGAAGACCGGGGGTCAGACGGTGTGTCCTCACCAGTAGGCGAGGGCGCTGTGGGGTGTTCACCTGGCGACTCGGACGGGCACCCGGCTGCCGCAGGGCGCAGAATGCTTTCGGCACCCGGCACCCGGCACCCGGCACCCGGCACCCGGCACCCGGCACCCGGCACCCGGCACCCGGCACCCGGCACCCGGCACCCGCCACCCGGCACCCGCCACCCGGGACCTGAGCGCCCGGGGCTCGAGCGCCCGTCGAGCACCCGGCACACCGTCGAGCCCGCCGCCACCCCGTCGAGCATCGAGAGGAGACGACCCATGACCGCACCCGACACCCGAGCGCCCGCGGCCGCCCGGCCGCCGCTGTGGACCCGTGACTTCGTTCTGGTCTCGGTGGGCTACCTGTTCGTCTCGATGATCTTCTACCTGCTGATGACGTCGATGGCGCTCTACGCGGTGGAGCGGTTCGGCGCCTCGGACACGGTGGCGGGCGTGGTGACTGGCTCGTTCGTGCTCGGCGCGGTGGTCACCCGCCTGGTCACGCCGCCGTCCATGGAGGCCTGGGGGCGCCGCCGCACCATGGTGGTGGCGATGGTCCTGTACGTCCTGTCCTCGGCCGCCTACCTGGTGGCGTCCTCGGTCCCGCTGCTGATCGCGGTCCGGTTCGTGCAGGGCATGTGCTTCGGCGCCGGCGCCACGGTGCTGGCCACCGCGGTACAGTCGATCATCCCGCCGTCCCGCCGCTCGGAGGGGACCGGCTGGTTCTCCACGGCCATGACGGTCTCGAGCGCCATCGGACCCATGACGGCGATCCTGGTGATCAGCCGCTTCGGCTACGAGTGGCTGTTCGTCACGGCCACGCTCATCACGCTCGGCGCCCTGGTCTGCGCACTGGCGCTGCGCCGCATCCCGGAGCCGACGCCCACCGGCCGGTTCCGACTGACCCGCGCGGGGATCTTCGCCTCGGAGGCCGCCCCGATCGCGGTGATCACGGCGGCCGCGGGCATGCTCTACGGCGGCGGCGTGCTCGCGTTCCTGGCCGGCTACGCACGGGATCACGGCATCGGCGCGACAGCCACCAGCGTGTTCTTCCTGCTCTTCGCGCTGGGCACCCTCGTCGGCCGCTTCGTGCTGGGCCCACTGCAGGACCGCCGGGGCGACGATGTCCTCGCCTACCCCGTGCTCATCGCCTACGCGGTGTCCTTCGTCCTGCTCTCCCAGTGGCACACGGCCACGGGGCTGCTGGTGTGCGGGTTCCTGTTCGGCCTCAGCCACGGCCCGCTGATCAGCGGCTTCCAGGCCATCGCGGTGCAGGCGGTGCCGCCGCAGAAGTTCGGTGTGGCCACGGGCACCTACTTCCTGCTGCTGGACATCGCCACGGGCCTGGGGCCGATCATCGTGGGCGTGGCCGGCGCAGCCATCGGGCTGAGCTCCGCCTACCTGCTCTCCGGCGTCGTCATGGCGCTGCTGACGGCGTACTACTGGTTCGTCCACGGCCGCCACACGGCCTCCCGAGCCGCCTGACGGCGGACCGCCGCCGGCTCTTCAGAAGGCGGCAGCGCGCCGTCGTCGTGCCCCCGCCTTCCTTCCCGACGACGGCTCCTCGCCTCCGCCTGCCCGGGGAGACTCCGGAGCCCGAGGGGTTTCGTCTGGGCGGCCGATCGCCCCATGATGGCGGAGACGACGCCGCCCCGACGGCGGCGCACCGGCGCGCAGGCCACACCCGAGGCCCGTGCGGAAGGAGGACAGCCATGGCTGCCGATGAGACCACCCAGAACGCCCCGCTGCTGGACCCGACCGGGTCGCCGATCGCGTCCCCGTCCATGGAGGAGAGCTACGACCACGTGATCGTGGGCGGAGGCATGGCCGCGGTGAAGGCCGTGGAGGGCATCCGCGAGGTGTCCCCGGAGGCCACGGTGGCCGTGGTGAGCGAGGACGTCTCGGCGCCGGTCTACCGCCCGGACCTGTCCAAGAGGCTGTGGGCGGAGGACGAGGCGAGCGTGCAGGACTCGGTCCTGGTCACCACGGACGAGAAGGAGCCGGCCGCCCCGGGTCTGAACACCCACTACCTGCTGGGCGTGGAGGTCTCGGACCTGGACCCGGAGGCGCACACCCTGGTGATCGCAGGCAAGACCGTCTCCTACGGCTCGCTGCTGCTGGCGACCGGCTCCGAGCCGATCACCGGTCAGACGCAGGTGGGCGCTCGCGTGCACACCTACCGCACCGCCTCGGACTTCCGCCGCCTGCACGGCGCGGTGTCCAAGTCGGACCGCGTGGTGGTGGTGGGCGGCGGCTACATCGGCACCGAGCTCGCCGCGGCCCTGACCGGCGTGGGCGCGCAGGTGACCCTGGTGTCCCCGAGGCTGCCGCTGCTGTCCCACATGCTCCCGGAGGAGCTCGCCGAGGCCGTGCAGAAGGACTATGAGGAGCGCGGCGTGAGGGTGGTGGAGGGCCGCTATGCCTCCGTCACTGAGGCCGAGCACGTGGCCGAGCCCACCGAGGAGGACATCCCGCAGGACCCGGAGCCGGCGCAGGACGAGTCGGACGAGCCCGCCGCGGCCGAGGAGACCGGGCAGCAGGAGGAGAACCTCTCCCGCCCGTCGGACTACGGCCTGCGCGCGCCCGGCGTGCTCACGGTGACGCTGGAGGACGGCACGGAGCTGAACGCGGATCGTCTGGTCCTGGCGCTGGGCGTTCAGCCGCGCACGGAGCTCGCCGAGTTCGCCGGGATCACGGTCGAGGACGGCGTGGTGGTGGATCAGATGCTCCAGACCTCCGCGCAGGACGTCTACGCCGCCGGGGACATCGCCTCCTACCCGGACGCCCTGCTCGGCACCCGCCGTGTGGAGCACGCCGATGCCGCCGAGACCCAGGGCCTGGCCGCCGGCAGGGCGATGGCCGGCCAGGGGGAGGCCTACACGCACACCCCGTTCTTCTGGGGCGACCTGTTCGACGCCGGCTACGAGGCCATCGGCGAGATCACCACGGACCACACCACCGTGGTGGACCTGGCCGAGGACGCCTCCGGTGCGCCGGACACCTCCACGGCGGTCGTCTACTACGTGGACGGCGGCACGGTCCGCGGCGTCCTGCTCTGGAACGTCTGGGACTCGCTGCCGAAGGCCGAGGAGCTGATGAGGCAGACCAAGGACGAGCCCGTGGAGGACCCGGAGCAGCTCAAGGGCCGCATCCCGCTGGGCTGACGCCCGCGCGGGAGCCCGCCGGCTCCCCGGGTCCCTGACCGGCACCTGCCGGACGGGGCTTCCCGACGCCGGCCACGCACTCTGGCAGGGTGCGTGGCCGACGTCGTGGTGTCCCCGTGCGACAACTGGTGAGGACACACCATCATGACGCTCTGACAGCGGTCTTTGACGGTGAGTCCTCACCAGTAAGCCAGGGGAATGGGCAGCGCCCGGCAGCGCCCGCCGCAGGGCTCGGCTCGGCGCGGCGTGGTCATCGGCCGTGCCGAGGCGCCCCTGGTGAACCGAGGCGACGCGTTGGTGCACGTCGGCGAGACGGGCCCGCAGAACGGTTGAGCCTGCGGCAGGGCGTCAGGTGACGTCGGCTGGGCTTCTCTCCGCCGTCCTTCTCTGCGGGAGGAACAGTCCGCCGATCGCCACGAGCGACCCGACCACGGGCACGACGGCCGCCAGAACGAGCACTGTCCAGGACGAGACGCTCCGCTCCCGCCGCAGCCGGGCCACGGCGCAGACGAGGCCGACCGCCCAGAGCAGAAGGACGGCGATCTCGACTCCATTGGGCTCGAGGGCCACGGTGATCCCCCTCTCGTTTACCTCACCTTCTCCCGCAGGCAGGGGTGGGTCAAGCCGCCACCACGACGCCAGCCGCGCACCTTGCGAAGGTGCGTGGCCGTCGACGTGGTGTTCCCGTGCGACAACTGGTGAAGACTCACCCGACAACTGGTGAGGACACACCGTCACAACGCTCTGACAGCGGTCTTTGACGGTGAGTCCTCACCAGTAAGCCAGGGGAATGGGCAACGCCCTCCGCAGGGCTCGGCTCAGCCCGCGTGCGGACCGGTCTCGCCGATGTGCACGAGCGCATCGCCGCGGTTCACCAGGGGCGCCTCGGCCCGCCCGATGACCACGCCGGCGCGGTCCGCCTTCACGGCGGAGACCGTCCGGCCGAAGGAGTCGTAGAGGGTGCCGATGCGCTGTCCCTCCTCCACGAGCTGGCCCAGCACCACCTCGGAGTGCAGGATGCCGTCCTTGCGGGCACGCACCCAGCCGGAGCGCCACACCACGTGCCGTTCGGGAAGGTCGGGGGCCACCGGCTCGGCCTCGTCACCCATGGCGTCCACCAGGGCGGGGACGTCCACCTCGTACTCCTCGCCGCGGTCCGGGGCCGGGTCCACGCCCAGCGGCGCGAGGTCCACCATGTCCATGGCCGCCAGCACGCGGAGCACGCCGTCCACGCCGGGGGCGATCGCATATTCGTCGAAGCGCCAGCCCTCGCCGGCCTCGTAGAGCAGCACCCGCGCCCCGGCCTCGCGGGCGGCGGCGCGCAGGGAGCCGTCCCGCAGGCGGGCGTGGTACATCACCGGGGCGTCGAAGGCCTCGGCCAGGCGGCGGGTCTTGCCGTCCTCCAGGTCGCAGCGGATCTGCGGCAGGTTCGAGCGGCGGTCCGCGCCGGTGTGCAGGTCGATGCCCACCTCGCAGCGGCTGATCACCTCGGTCATCATCAGGTGCGCGATCCGTGCCGCCAGCGAGCCGCGCGCGGAGCCCGGGAAGGACCGGTTCAGGTCCCGGCGGTCCGGAAGGTAGCGGTCGCCCGTGAGCACACCGAGCACGTTGACGATCGGCACCGCGATCAGCGTGCCCCGCATCTGCTTCGGATTCAGCATGGACAGCACGCGGCGGATGACCTCGATGCCCACCACCTCGTCACCGTGGATCGCCGCGGACACCCACACGGTGGGCCCGTCCTCCCGGCCGTGCAGCACGTGCACCGGCAGGGTGACGTCCGCGCCGGTGATGGTGCGGGAGATCGGCAGGGACACCTCCCGCCGGTGCCCGGCGCGCACCTTCACGTTGCCGAACGCGAACGACGGACGGGGACGACGACGGCGCGTCTCCACGCTCACCGCTTGCCCCAGTTGCGGCGGCGGACGGCGCGGGGCGGGACGCCGCCGGCGTAGGAGCGGGACGAGTCCACCAGGAAGCCGCGGGCGAGGACTTCGCGGCCCACCAGCATGCGGAAGCCCATCTCGTCCCGGTCGGTGAGGGTGACCTCCGCGTCCAGGGTGCGGCCGCCCACGGTGACCGGCATGACCACCACGCGGCGGATTTCGGCGCGGCCGTTGGAGGAGCGGATGGTGCGCTCGTCCGCCACGGGCAGTTCCACGGTGACGGCGTCCCGGGCGGAGGTCTGCCAGGGGTGGACCTCGAAGCGGACCCAGAGGTGGCCCTCGCGGCGGAACTCCTGCACGTCGAAGGCGTGGAGGGCGGAGGTGCGGGCCCCGGTGTCGATCTTGGCCTTCATCCAGGGGACACCGGCGCCGGGGAGACAGACCCATTCGCGCCATCCGAGCGTGACGGCCTCGACTGACGTCTCCGGGGTGACCTGCTTAGACTCTGACACGCCCCCTATCCTGTCAGGAGATCCCTGGTGAAGCTCGCCATTCTGTCCCGGTCGCTGCGCGCCTACTCCACGCAGCGCCTGAAGTCGGCCGCCCTCGAGCGCGGCCACCAGGTGAAGGTCCTGGACACCCTCCGCTTCGGCATCGACCTGTCCACCGAGGAGCCGGACCTGCTGTTCCGCGGCAAGCCGCTGTCCTCCTATGACGCGATCCTGCCGCGCATCGGTAACTCGGTGACCTACTTCGGCACCGCCGTGGTGCGCCAGTTCGAGCAGATGGACGTGTACACCCCGAACACGGCCGCCGGGATCATGAACTCCCGGGACAAGCTGCGGGCCACCCAGATCATGTCCCGCCACGAGATCGACATGCCCGCCACCGTGTTCGTCCGCAACCGCGGCGAGGTGTCCACGGCGATCGACATGGTGGGCGGGGCGCCCGTGGTGATCAAGCTGCTGGAGGGCACCCAGGGCATCGGTGTGATCCTGGCGCCGACCAAGAAGGTGGCCGAGGCGATCATCGAGACGCTGCACGGCACTGACCAGCAGGTGCTCATCCAGCGGTTCGTGAAGGAGTCCAAGGGCAAGGACGTCCGTGCGCTCGTGGTGGGGGACCGCGTGGTGGCCGCCATGCGCCGCTCCGCCCAGGGCGACGAGTTCCGCTCCAACGTGCACCGCGGCGGCACCGTGGAGCGCGTGGAGCTGTCCCCGGAGTTCGAGGAGACCGCCGTGCGCGCCGCCCGCATCATGGGCCTGCGCGTGGCCGGCGTGGACATGCTCGAGGGGGAGAACGGCCCGCTGGTCATGGAGGTCAACTCCTCCCCGGGCCTGGAGGGCATCGAGCGCGCCACCAAGCTGGACGTGGCCGGTGCGATCGTGGACTACATCGCAGACCAGGCCGGGTTCCCGGACATCGACGTCCGCCAGCGCCTGGCCGTGTCCACCGGGTACGGGGTGGCCGAGATCGCCGTGAATATGGGTGCGGACATGATCGGCAAGACCATCGGCGAGTCCGGCCTCTGGGAGAAGGACATCCAGGTCCTCACCCTGCACCGCGGCACCAAGGTGTTCCCGAACCCGAGCGCGGAGAAGGAGCTGGAGGAGAACGACCGCCTCCTCTGCTTCGGCAAGCACGAGAACATGCGCTCGCTCATCCCGGCCCGCTCCAAGCGCCCCAAGCGGGTGCGCAAGCTGCCGAAGAACCCGATCATCGAGCCCGTGGTGGAGGAGGCTCCGGCGGACAAGGAGGCGTGAGGGGTCTGGCAGCCAAGAGGGGCAGGTGGCTCCCCTCGCTTATTCACCGATGAGTGCGTTCCAGAGCAGCGGGACGAAGTACCGGCGTCGGTAGGTACCGTCAGGGTCGAGTGGCGCAAGGATCTCTTTGCGGACCAATTGCTCGACGACTCGTCGTGCTCCTGCGGGCGAGAGGTCGAGGGCGGCCGATGCCTGGGGGACGGTGAAGACTGGTCGCGCAGTGGCGTGCTCGAGGAGGCGGAAGGCGCTCTCGGCGCGGATGTTGGATTCCCTCAGCTGATCGCTCAACTTTTCACGCGCTGCGATGAGCCGAAGCATGCGAGTTCGGGTGTCTTGTGCCGAGGAAGCGAGTCCGGTGAGGAAGAACTGGAAGTAGGAATTCCAATCACCGATGGCGCTGACATTGAACAGTCGGTCGTAGTACTCGGTTCGGCGTTGCTCGAACCACGCAGACACGGTCAGAGTCGGTTCCTGCAGGACCCCGAGCGCGTGCAGATCCCAGACGATGAGGTAGCGGCCGAGGCGACCGTTGCCGTCCCGAAAAGGATGCAGTGTCTCGAATTGGTAGTGGGACATGGCTGTGGCGATCAGGGGATCGAGTGATCCTGAGTGGTCAGCAGACTTCCACTCCAGGAACTCTTCTACGCCGGCATGGAGTTGATCGCCTGGAGGAGCGGGGATGAAACGGGCTTGGTGTGCGAGAGGTGCATCGGCTCGCCGGTCGTCCCGCCGTCCGACAACCACTTGCATGGTGCGCAGCCGGCCGGACTCATGTGCCAGTGGTGTCCCCTCCATGAGCTGGCCCTGGAGGGCGGTGAGGAGTGATGAAGTCAGCTGGCGGCCTTCGGTCTGCCAGCGGAAGCCCGTCGACGCCATAAGCACATAGTTGAGGACTTCGCGCATCTCTTTGGTGGAGACGTGTTCCTCATCCGCCGCGACGACGTCGGGCACCGGTGCATAGGTGCCTTCCAGCGCTGAGGTGCTCTGTGCCTCGAGACGGAGGAGTGGGTCGCGGAAGAGGCGGGGGTCCGGCAGTTGGGACGCGGTGCTGTCGAGAGCGGCCAAGGCTGCGTGAGCTTCGCCCAACCGCAGGATGACATCGGTGGTCAAGGCAGGCATAGAGTCCAGCAGTGGTGCGGGAAGGAACGCCTTGTGTCGCCATGGGCGACCGTCCGGCTCCTGGCCGGTGATGTCGACGAGGTTACCCATCTGTGGGGCGTTGAAACGAGTGAGGTCCACACGCACACACTAGGGCAACACATGTGTGCATTCACCAGAAGATGAACACGAAAGAGCCAGTTCTGTGTCTATCTTCTATCGAACGGATACGGAATGGGTGCATCTGGAGGCGTCCCCGACAGAACAACCCGGAGTACAGCCGGTGGGCAGTCGGGGCAGCGCTGCCGCCTGTCAGCATGGAGCCATGACCTCTTCTGCGCATCCGCACCCTGCCCTGAAGCATCTGCCCGTGGCCGAGACCGCTCCGGTACTGGACCGGCTCGTCCGCATGGTGGCCGCCGTGAGGCCGCAGGACGCGGGCGAGGTCCGGGCGCTCGCCGACCGTCTCCTCGCCGAGGACGGCCCCGCCCTGCGTGAGGCGCTGGTGGCCCGCGCGGAGGCCGAGGACGCGGCGGGCCGGAACTGGATGTCCGTGCCCTGGCTGGAGGGGTACCTGGCGGAGCGCCGGCCGCTGCCGCTGTCCACGAACGTGGTGTTCCAGGTTGCCCTCGGCCGCGACCAGCCCGGCGGTGCTGTGGAGGACTCGTTCGAACGGGCGGCGGACGTGATCCGGCGGGCGGCCGCGGTGCACCTGGCCGAGGCCCGCGGGGAGACCGAGCCGCCGGTGGACGCGCGCGGTTCGGCGATCGACCCCGCCCAGTTCGTCTGCCTCAACGGCGGCCTGCGCGAGCCCGGACAGGACGTGGATGCCTTCCGTGCGGCAGAGCCGGGCGCGGCCCGGTGTGAGGTGGGGTTGTTCGTGCGCGGTCGGCTGTTCGCGGTGCCCCTGACCCACGACGACGGCCGCCTCCTCGGCAGGGCACAGCTCGCCTCCGCCGTGGCGCAGGTGGTGGAGCAGACGCGGGGCGGTGCCGGTGAGGGTGGCGGCGGTGACGATGGCGCCAGCGGTGGCGTCGGCTCCTGCGGCATCGACGGTGGCGTCAGCGGGGGCGAGCTGGCCTTCGGCGCACTGTCCGCCCTGGGCTCGGCGCACCTGGCGGAGCTGCTGCCCGCGCTGCTGCAGGACGAGGCCAACGCGGCCGTCTCTGAGCGGCTGCGGCAGATGCTCTTCACGGTCAGCCTTCTGGACGGTGTGACGGGCACGGGCGTGGGCGAAGAGGTGAATGCTGATAGCGCGGACGGCGGGCCCGGTGCTGTGGCCGGCCACGATGCCGCGGCGCTCCTGCAGGGCCTGACGGATCCCAGCCTGGCCTGGGTCTACCGGCCGATCTCCTACCTGCACCGGCTGACCGACGGGTGGACCGCGATGCACGTGGAGCACTCCACCGTGGACGGGGCGACGCTTGTGGAGGCGGTGCGCCGCATGCAGCAGGTCACTGTGGAGGAGACCTCGCAGGGGGCACGCCCTGCCCCTGGCCCTGCGGCAGAGGTGAGCGGACAGGCGGGGGAGGCGGACGTCGTCGGGAAGGAGCTGGCCTGGACGTGGCCGGAGCAGCTGCGCGAGAGGGCGACCACGCTGCTGGACGAGGCGGCGGAGCGGGCCGCCGAGCTGCGGGTGGACGTGGTGTGCACGCGGAGGCCGGACGTGCAGGCGGCCGGGATGAAGGTGAGCCTGGATGCGGTGCAGCAGCTGGTGATGGCGCTGGCGCAGCGGATCGCGTTCGGGCGGGTGCGCGGGCACTACGAGTCTGTGGACATGCGCGAGTACCAGGCCGGGCGCACCGAGTGTCTGCGGCCGGTGACGCCGGAGCTCGTCGCACTGGTGGAGGCGCTCGCCGCGGGGCCTGTGGAGGGCCGGGCGGCTGTGCAGTGGCGGGAGCTGCTCGTGGAGGCGTTGGACGCCCACCGGGACTGGGTGAAGGCCTGCAAGGCCGGCCACGGGGTGGACCGGCACCTGTTCGGGCTGGGGCTGGCCGCCGAGGCTGTGCAGGAGAAGTCGGAGGCGCTGGACGAGCTGACCCGGCATCCGGCGGTGCGGCAGGCGCGGGAGGATTTCCTGTCCACCACGTCGATCGGCTCGGCCGACCAGGTGGTCCGCTACGCGTTCGTGCCCTCCGTGGAGGACGGGTTCGGGGTGGCCTACACGCCGGGGGAGGACTGGCTGGAGTTCACGGTCAGCCACTGGGCCGGCGGGGCGGCCGAACCGGAGCGGTTCCTGGCTGCGCTGGAGCGGGCCGCGGAGTGCGTGGACGAGCTGCTGCAGGCTGTGGGACGGGTCGCCTGAAGGGGGCTGTCAATCTGGATGTCCCCAGGTCACGGCGGCTTGTCCACACGAGTTGTCCACAGATGTGGATGTTGTGGATTGCGATGTGGATAGGGGTCTATAACACCCGGGTGAGACGGGGGTCAAACGTGATCTGAGGGGGTGCTGCCACGGTCAGGGATCTTCCAGGAAGAAATCTTCCCCCCACAGGCGTGGACCAGCATCATGCCTGGTCAGGGGGAGATTGATGAGCTCCTGTGGGTTTGCCCCACAGTCTTGTCCCCAGCGCCACGCCGGGGAATCCACACGACACGCCGCGCCGTCCACACGCTGTCCACAGGACCTGTGGAACACGCGGTTGTCGCAGGTTCCACGCCACAGGTAGTGTCCCGTGCTATCCCCACGTCGCAGGCGGTGGGTATTGGCCGGCAGGTGACCACTACGCCGGCGTCCATCCGCCGCCCCCGTGACTGGAGGTGTCCTCCGCCGCATCGACGTCCTGCACGCCGGTGCGGCGGACTAGTGCGGCACCTGCGACGGCCGGGGGTGTCACAGAGGAATACGGGCTGGCTCGGCCGGTCCGAAGGCCGCCGTCGTGCCGCGCCGTGGGAAGGGAGAATCCGGAAGATGTCTGATGAGTACGGAGACTCCGGCGCCTACGACGACGGCGGCCGCTCCTCTGACCGCGGCGTGCTGCCGCCCCAGGACCTCGAGGCGGAGCGCTCGGTCCTCGGCGGCATGATGCTCTCCAAGGACGCCATCGCGGACGTGGTGGAGATCCTCCGGGGCCACGACTTCTACCGCCCCAGCCACGAGATGATCTACGAGGCGGTCATCGACCTCTACGGCCGTGGTGAGCCGGCCGACGCGGTGACTGTGGCGGACTTGCTGAACAAGCGCCAGGAGCTGACGCGCGCCGGCGGACCGGCATACCTGCACGAGCTGATCCAGTCCGTGCCCACCGCCGCCAACGCGAGCTTCTACGCGGAGATCGTGGCCGAGAAGGCGGTGCTGCGGCGTCTGGTGACGGCGGGCACGAAGATCACCCAGATGGGCTACACCGGAGACGGTGAGGTCGAGGAGATCGTCAACGAGGCGCAGTCCGAGATCTACAAGGTGGCGGAGAACCGCCAGTCCGAGGACTACGTGCGGCTGTCCGAGATCATGGAGCACACGGTCGACGAGATCGAGGCCGCGGGCAACCAGGGCGAGGGAATGACCGGCGTTCCCACGGACTTCTACGACTTCGACGAGCTGACCCAGGGCCTGCACCCGGGCCAGATGATCGTGATCGCGGCCCGCCCGGCGGTCGGCAAGTCCACGCTGGCGCTGGACTTCGCGCGCGCCGCGGCACTGCACCACAACATGGCCACCGTGTTCTTCAGCCTGGAGATGGGCAAGAACGAGATCGCGATGAGGCTCTTGAGTGCGGAGGCGACGATCGCCCTGCAGGACCTGCGCAAAGGCACCATCCGGGACGACCAGTGGTCCAAGATCGCCGCGACCGTGGGCCGGCTGAACGACGCCCCGTTCTTCATCGACGACTCGCCGAACATGTCCATGATGGAGATCCGCGCCAAGTGCCGGCGCCTGAAGCAGAAGAACAACCTCAAGATGGTGGTGCTGGACTACCTGCAGCTGATGAGCTCGGGCAAGAAGGTCGAGTCCCGCCAGCAGGAGGTGGCCGAGTTCTCCCGTGCCCTGAAGCTGCTGGCCAAGGAGCTCGAGGTGCCGGTGGTCGCGTTGAGTCAGTTGAACCGTGGGTCCGAGCAGAGGACGGACAAGCGGCCGCAGGTGTCCGATCTGCGTGAGTCCGGGTCGATCGAGCAGGACGCGGACATGGTGATCCTGCTGCACCGCGAGGACGTGTACGACAAGGAGTCCCCGCGCGCCGGCGAGGCGGACCTGATCGTGGCCAAGCACAGGAACGGCCCGACGAAGACCATTGTGGTGGGGTTCCAGGGGCACTACTCGCGGTTCTCGAACCTGGCCGACGACGGCGGAGGCGGCGGAGGGTTCTGACGGAGGCACCGTGTCCGCGATGCCCCGTGGAGGCCGTCACTGCGGTGCGAGCCAACCTCACTGAGTAAAGTGACGCCGTCACTGAGTAAACTGAGGTCTTCACTATGTAGAGTGAGCCCGTCAGTCTGTAAAGTGAGTGCTGATGGCTCGGTGAGTGAGTGGGGGTCTCGTGACGGTGGATGGCGGGGTGCTGCGGGATGTGGAGAGGCTGAGGCGCCAACGTTCGGATGATGCCCTCTGCGAGGCCAAAGCTGCAGGCGGAGGGTTGCCCAAGGACATCTGGGAGACGGTGAGCGCGTTCGCCAACACCCGGGGTGGACGGATTCTCCTGGGCGTGTCGGAGGCTGGAGGCTTTGTGCCGGCCGAGGGATTTGATCCCCAGCGCGTGATCGACCAGTTCGTCTCCGGCATGGGGGACGGCGGGCAGCCTCCACAGCTGACCAACCCACCGGTGTACAGGATCGAGCGCGCTGAACTGGAAGGACGTCCAGTCGTCGCCGTGGACATTGCGGAGAACGACCTGGGCCGGAAGCCGTGTTGGCGGACCGCGCAGGGTATTGAGAAGGGCAGTTACAAGCGGGTGGATGACAAGGATCTCCACCTCTCCAGCGCAGAGATCTATGAGATGCGGCATGCCATGACCCAGTCATCGGTAGACCTCTCCGCCGTGCCGCGAGCTTCTCTGAAAGATCTCGACGAGTCGCAGCTGCACGCCCTCCTGCAGCGACGTGCGAGCTCTGTGGCTCTCCGAGGTGCGGTGGATCATGAAGAGCGGTTGCGGCGGCTGAATATCCTCACCGAGGACGGTGCCGTCACTCTCGCGGGGCTTTTGAGCTTGGGAGTGTTCCCGCAGCAGTTCTTCCCCCGGTTGCTCGTGGATGTCACTGTGCATCCTGGACTCGCGAAGGCCACCGGAGGAGGCCGAGTTCGCTTCAGCGACCGTCAGCAGTGCGAAGGGGCTCTGCCAGAGGTGGTGCAGACGGCCGTGGCGGCGACGGCCAGACACCTGCAGCGGTATGCCACGGTCGAAGGCAGCGGGCGAACGGAGCACTTGGAGATTCCCGAAGACGTCCTTCGTGAAGCCATCGCCAACGCCGTGGTGCACCGCGAGTATGCAGACCTCTTCCAAGGTGAGCCGGTCACGGTGGACGTCTACCCGGATCGCGTGGAGATTGCGAGCCCCGGTGGACTCTGGGGAGGCAAGACCAAAGACAACCTCGACGACGGCAGGTCCATGTGCCGGAACAGGGTGCTCATGCAGATGTTGCAGCACGTGCCCCACCATGAGGCGGCGGGATTCACCGTGGAGGGCCAAGGGGGCGGAGTGCGCATGATGATGAACCAGATGACCGCTCATGCGCTCGAAGGCCCGGAGTTCACCGTGCATCCGGACCAAGTGGTGGTCACTCTGCGGCGTCATGGCGTTGAGATCCCTGCACTGCGTCAGTGGTTGCAGTCTCTCAGCAGCGAGACCCTCACTGAGCAGGAGGAGGCGATCCTCCTGATCGCCCGGCGGAACGGCGGGGTCACCGTTCCAGGCCTGAGGCAGTCTCTGGGGGCGGATTCGGATGTGCTCCGCATGGTGTTGGACGGTCTGGCGTCGAAGGGTCTGATGCGTGAGACGGGCACGGATTCCTACGCCCTGTGGGCTGAGGAGCAGGGGCTGACCGATGCTGAGCGGGCCGTTGTTGATGCGTTGGCCAGTGGACACGCCCAGGAGCTGAGTGTGCATGACATTGCCCGTGCGACCGGGCGTGCCGTCACCTCCCTGCGACCGGTGTTGCGCGGCCTCGTTGAACGGGGCGTTGTGGTGGCGACTGCGCCCCCGACCAGCCGGAACCGTCGGTACGTCCTGCCGGACGGGTGACGCAGGAGTTGTCGAACAGGGGCCGACTCAGGTGGTCAGTGCAACACCGTCCTGGTGTTACGGCCTACTTTCAGTTCTTCGGCAACGTCTTGCGACCGGCCTCTGGCGAGCATCAAGGACAGGACACGCAGACGTCGTCTCATGGACTCTTCTCGCGTGGATCGGGGCATGGTGAGCGGGTACTGCCTTCCTGAACGCCCAGGAAGGGCGTGTCAACTTGTCTGTGTAAGCGGGGTGGTCACAGGTAGGGGTTGATCCGG